>JBEGTK010000032.1:0-6763 GCA_041179445.1 Actinomycetota bacterium
CTCTTGATGCGAGACACATCTGCGCATAGATAAGGTGGGTCGCCAGCACGACGTGGCTGCACATCGATTTCAAAGTCAACGCCCGATACCTTTTTGATTTCGGCGAGCACCTCGAACACGCTTGCACCCTTGCCGGCACCCACATTGAAGGTGTCGTGCTTGCGAACATCTTTATCGAGATAGCCAAGTGCTGCAACGTGTGCCTCTGCGAGATCTTGCACGTGCACATAGTCGCGAACGCACGAACCATCGGCAGTCGCGTAGTCATCGCCAAAGACGACGGGCTGTTTTCCAGCATCAAGTGCTGCAAAAACAATCGGAACAAGATTCATCACGGCGGTGTCAGCCAGTTCAGGCGAACCGGCACCGGCAACGTTGAAGTAGCGCAGATTCACAGCGCGAAGACCCCAGGCGCGAGAAGCATTCGCAGCCATCCATTCGCCAATCAACTTGGTTTGGCCATAAGGGTTTATCGGTTTGCAGTCGAAGTCTTCGCTTACGAAATCGGTGTCTGGCATTCCATAGGTTGCCGCGCTGCTCGAGAATACAAGTCGATCGACGCCAGCTTCGTGCATTGCTTCGAGCAGGTGAGCCATGCCACCGATGTTCTGCTCGAAATACCATTCGGGCTTGAGCACCGATTCGCCAACTTGCTTGCGAGCGGCGAGGTGAATCACCGCCGAAACCTGCTCTGCGCGCATAAGCGCGGTTAGCGCATCCGTGGCTTTTTCGCTCGCAAGATCGAGCTCAACCAGCTTCGCAGAGCCGATTCGAGCCGATATTCCGCTCGACATGTTGTCGAGAACGACAACCTCGTGCCCCTGCTGCTGCAGCAGGCGAACCACGTGCGAGCCGATGTAGCCAGCGCCACCGGTAACCAGAATGCTCATTTGCCTAGGTTACTTGCCCGAAACCCTTTATCTAAGGCTCAGGCAAGGGGTAAGACTTGCCAAATCTCAACTTGACACGAGCGAATAACATCGGTGTAATTACACAGAAGAAAGTAATCAAGGATGATCGTCGGTCATCCAGGATGGGGAAACACAGATGGATGACCGCAGTCGCGTACCAGGTAACTGGTTTGAAGACCCGCTAAATCTTGGCGTTGCCGGTGCATACCGCGATGGCGATGACGACCCACTAGCTTGGCAGGCAGACGCCGTTTGCGCACAGACCGACCCAGAAGCTTTCTTTCCTGAAAAGGGCGGTTCAACCCGCGAAGCTAAGAAGATTTGCGGTGGCTGCGACGTTCGTGCGCAGTGCCTCGAGTTCGCACTAAAGAACGACGCACGTTTCGGCATCTGGGGTGGCCTTTCAGAGCGTGAGCGTCGCAAGCTGAAAAAGCGCGCCTAACATTCGGCGAAAGCCGCGGCGATGAAAACTTTCGTTTCAGCAATCGTGATCAGTCACGATTCCCAAAACTTTTTATCGCGCACACTTGCCGCACTTGAGCAGCAACCAATCGACGAACTAATTCACGTTGAAACATCTGCAAACGTTGTCGCTTCGCAAACCACAAACACTTTCAAATTAGAAAACGCGTCGCTCGCAAAGTCGCTCGCGCTCGCGGTCTCAAAAACTTCAGAACAGAGCGAATGGCTCTGGATTCTTCACGACGACAGCACGCCACTGCCTGGCTCTCTGACTGCGCTTTTGGCAATCGCTGAAACCTCTCTATCGGTTGCAGTGATTGGCCCGAAGCAGGTTGACTACAACGACGCCCGCGTAATCGTTCAGCAGGGTCTCACGCTCACTCGACGTGGTGGGCTCTTCAGCCTGGTCAGCAATGAGCTCGACCAGTCTCAGCATGATCAGGCTTCTGACGTGCTTGCCGTTGGCACCGCCGGAATGCTCGTCAAGCGCGACGTCTTCTTGGCACTCGGCGGTCTCTCTGATTCGGTGCCTCCGCTTGCGGCAGACATCGAATTCTCTATGCGTGTGAGATCGCTCGGTCACCGTGTGGTCGTGGCTCCGCAGGCAAAGGTCGCTCACGCAACTCTCTCGCTCGCCGGCAAGCGCAATCGTGCTTGGCTCTCGGGTAACCCGAAGACTGCTCTGCGCAAGGCAGAACTGCAGATGCGTCTCAGTTGGGCACCGCTCTGGCAAGCTCTCGGCTTCTGGCTGCTATTGCCGATGATCACGCTGGGCCGCCTGGTCTGGCGCATCTGGGCGAAGCGGCCAGATCGCCTGATTGGCGAACTTGCCGCAGCCATCTGGGCTCAGTTCACGATCTTCGCTCGACTGCGAGCCAGGCGTTCGCTCTCGCGTTCTGCTCGTGCAGCCATGCAAGCCCTCTATGCAACCAAGCAGCAGGTTCGCGACGACAAGCGACGCAACTTAGAGCAAGACGAAATTGAAGCTCGCATCGAGGCTCACGCGGCACTGGCCGAACGTGATTCGGTCGACTCGTCTTCGCCAAACACCGAGCAGCTTCTTCTCGGAACAGTCAGCACCGCCAAATCTTTTGTCGAGGCAAAAGGCCTTTGGTTTGTTGCCGGCCTCTTGGCAATCTCATTTGCTTTCTGGCCAACCGATGTTGCCATCAGCGGCGGTGCAACCTTGCCGCTAAGTCAAGACTGGTTCGAACTATTCAGGCGAGCGGGCGCAAGTTGGCACCCGATTGGTCACGGATTCGTAGCTCCGAGCGATCCTTTCGTTTGGGTGCTCACTCTTCTAGGCACCTTCACTTTTTGGTCGCCATCATTGGCAATCGCAATTCTGTTTTTTGTTGCAAAGCCGATTGCATTCTTCGCAGCTTTTAAAGCTGCATCTGTTTTTACAACTAAGACTTGGTTGCGCAACCTGGTTGCGCTTGCCTATTCGTTGTCTGCCGTTCTAATCGAGACCCAGTCAGACTTGCGTTTGCCATCGCTGATCGCCCAATTGGTTTTGCCATTCTTGGTTTTCACCGTTTCGAGGGTTGCGCTACTCGGAAAAGAAATTTCGGTTCGCTCTCGCCAGCAAACATTCACCTGGGTCGGTCTCGCCGCCATCTTGCTTGCGATCGAAACGGCTGCTGCGCCGAACACGATTCTGCTCGCGGTAGCCGCGTTAATCGTGGTCTTCTTGATGCGCCCGAGACGATTCGGCTATCTCATCTGGATAGGCCTGCCGATGGCAGCCATCTTTGCCCCGATGGTCGTCTATCTCACGGTCATCAAAGCGAACCCAGCGGCCCTGCTTGCCGACCCTGCCGTTGCTCTTGCAACCACAGACGCCGCCGCCTGGCGCTACCTTTCGGGCTCGCTAAATGACTCTGCCTGGTGGCCGCTGGCAATTGCGCTCGCTGCCACCGGTTTGCTCGTGGTAGCGCTTGCCGTTCTCGGGCTGATCTCGTCTAAGACAAAGACCGTTGCAGCCCTGCTGGGCTTCGGCTTCTCGGCCCTGCTGCTTGCCTGGGCTGTGGGCAATCTCAACTTCGCTGCAGTAGGCATCGGCCCAGCCGGCCAAGACTTCGTAAACGGATCGCCCCAGGCCCTGCTTGCCATCTGGTTGCTAAGCGCTCTGCTCGCAATCGCTTCGTGGCTCGATTCGGTGAACAAGAGAACCGGCACGCGCTTCTTTGCATCGCTGATTGCTCTGCTCATCGTGGCCCCGGCGGCAGCCGTTGCGGTTGTCACCACGCCGGTGGCCACTTGGTCTGACGCTCGAGTAATGCCAGCGCTCATCGATGCGCAGGCGGCGGCAGGCTCAAAGGCGCAGGTTCTTGTTATCAATTCAGATTCGACCTCGCAGGCTTATTCAGCGGCATGGATTCCGGTAGATGGCGTGCAGCTCGAAGACATCAGCGTTGCATATCGCTTTGCACTTTCAGACATTGAGCAGAGTTCGCCAGAGTATTCAACGATTGCTCAACTGGTTGCCGATTTGGTTTCTGCAAACTCAAGTCAGGTTGGTGCTGCTCTTGCGAAATATTCAATCGGCTATGTCTTGATTGAAAAGGCGAACTCGCAAACTCAGGCGAACGACAACGCGAGAATTGCCACGGCACTCAACTCGGTTTCGCAACTCGAAGCTGCCGGCGAAACTGACTTCGGAAAAATCTGGAGAGTTAGAAACTTCGAAGCATCTGCAGAACCGCAGAGTCAGTCTCCTTGGTCAATCACCAAGGCAGTTCAATTAGTCGTCTTGCTTTCATTTGTGATGCTTGCAATTCCGAGTGCTGGCCGCCGCAGAGTCGCCGCGACCTCAGAAATCTTTGTCGATTCGGGTGATGGCAATGACTAAACGCATCTTGGCACTTGTCACTGCAATTGCGGCACTCGCTTCGACAGCTTTGTTCTTGCCGAACTTCGATGTGCAAATTGGTGATGCACCGAGATCGCCAAAACTCTCGGTTGCAGCGCAAGACCTAAATCTGATTTGCCCTGGTGCCGCTATTGGTTCGGGTGGAGCAAACGGTACATCGGTCGGCACGTTTACGCGCCTTGGAGCGGCGAGCGTGATTGGCACGGTTGCTGCTGGGGCAGAAACTTTCGAACAGCGTTATTTGACCGACGGTTATTTCGACAGTTACTCGGGACAGGTTTTCAGCACGGTCTCGTCAGCCGGAACAGTGTTTGCCACAAAGGGTGGTTCTGTCGAACAGGGCAGCACGATGGTCAACATCGCACAGGTGCAAAAGGCAGCTTCTGCGCGCCTGAACGGCCTGCTCGCCGCTTCTTGCCAAGCACCAAGCCCTGAGAACTGGCTTGTTGGTGGCAGCGCAGCGACTGGTCGTGAGACGCTCTTGCTGCTTGCGAACCCTAGCCCGGTAGATGTTACGGTCAGCCTTGAAGTCTTTTCTGAGGGTGGGCCGGTTCAGGCAGCTGGCCTAAGCGGCATCTCGATCGCAGCTGGTGCAGCAACTGTTGTTCCACTCTCGTCTCTTATTCCTGAGACTCGCACGTTCGCCATTCACGTGGTGAGTTCGAGCGGTGCGGTGGCCGCTTGGTTGCAGCAGCGCACGGTTCGCGGCCTTCTCTATGCAGGTGCTGACTTCGTTGCACCTTCAACTGTTTTCTCGAAGTCACTCGTGATTCCGGGTGTCTTAATCAGAGGAGCAGCAGATGCGGCAGCACTTTTCGCTGCTAACCGCGACTATTCAGATTTGACCCCGGTGCTTCGAGTGTTCAACCCAAGCGATAGCAAGACGACTTTCACCGCGCAAATAAATGGTGCGACCGAAAAAACTTATGGCACGGTTTTGCACGAATCGGTTTCGGCGCATACGGTTCAAGATTTTGAAATTCCAGCATTGGCGAATGGCGATTACTCTGCCTTCATCAGCGCAGATCAAAACATAACGGCTTCGATTCGACTTGTGCGCACAGACAAGACCAAAAAGCCGAACACAGACTTCACTTGGTTGCAGGCGGCCGAGACATTCACGGCTTCACGCCAGTTAACCGTGCCGGCTGCTGGCATCAGCAAGCTCACGATTGCAAACTCCGGTTCGAAGTCAGCGAGCGTGACGGTGAACGGCGTTGCCTATTCAATTGCCGCGAGTTCGATGGTGGTTCTCAAAGTCGACAACGGCAAGACCGTGACAATCGTTTCTAAAGATCAACCGGTGGCTGCCAACCTTGTTGTCGATATCGATTCGGCTATTGGCAACATCTCGGTCGAGAATTACAAGAATCTCGGAGCCGAAGTCTCAGTTCGAGTTCGCTAGCGAGCCGCTACTCGTCGCCGCGATAGCGATCAGGAATAAGCTCCCACGGGTCTTTGCCGATCAACTCGCCAACTGCCGTAAAGACATACTGCTCAATGTGCATGCGCTCGTCGAGGGCGTCTGGGCGTCGGCTATGACCCATGCGTTCAATCGGCAGGCGATAGATGGTGATCTCAAAGGCCGCCTTGTTCACCGACCAGCGAGCAACCGCCTCGGCTGAATCCTTGATTGAAGGGGCGTCGATAACTCGCCAGCGCAGGTTGGCAAGTTCGTCTGGCCAGGCATTCTTCAAGTAATCGCAGGTGCCCGCGACAATCTGGCCGAAACTCGCAAGGCGACTGTCGCCAACCCGAAAAAGGCCCGCGAGAATAGGCCTTCGCAGCCCCCGCTCGTGGCGGTCGCGTCTGCTGCCACGGCTTGGTTTCATAGCGCCATTGTATTCTTGACCAGATGAACACGCGGCTCTGCTCAAAGGTGACTTGCAGTCACCCAGCCGTCGCCACACTTACCTACTCGCACGAAGATCGCACGGCAGTGCTCGGGCAATTGACTCCGGTCTATGAACCGCACGCCTATGACCTGTGCGAGAAGCACGCAAAGACTTTGACTGCACCGCAAGGATGGCAGCTAATTCGACACGTTGCGGTTCCGCGCCAAGAGAGCCAAAACGACACAACCGAAAGCAATGAAGAAATGCCTCTAAATCAAATTGTCAAAAGCTATGACGTTCGCGGCCTAGTTGGTTCGCAGCTAACTTCGGCTGTGGTCAGCGCTCTTGCCGCGGCTTTCGTAGATGAGGTTAGTGCTGCCGGTCGTGACGTTATCGTTGGCCACGACATGCGTGATTCTTCACCTGAGTTCGCAGACGCCTTTGCCCAGGGAGCCCAGGCTCGCGGTGCGAATGTCGTTTCAATCGGCCTTTGCTCGACAGACGAGTCATATTTCGCGAGCGGTTTTCTAGATGCTCCTGCTGCGATGTTTACTGCGTCGCACAACCCTGCTTCATACAACGGCATCAAGTTCTCGCGCGCAGGTGCACGGGGCATCAGCATTGACACTGGCCTCGGGGCTATCCGTGATCGCGCACAGATTTATCTAGACAACGGAATC
>JBEGTK010000033.1:0-6698 GCA_041179445.1 Actinomycetota bacterium
AGAAGTTCTTTGTTTCTGCAAAGACCAACCGCAACGCTGCAAGCTATTTCGCCAAGCCGGTGCCAGCAGCTGCTTTGCTAGAAGACGCGCTCGCTCGAATCGAGTCAGAGTGACAGACAGCAACCTGGCCAAGATTGGCGAGGCTTTCTTCGAAATCGAACGCCGCGAGCACCTCTATGACTGGAAGGTCGGCGGCATAAGCGTTTGGGTGCTCATGCGCTCTCGCCTGTTTAGAACCATCACCCAGAATTCGAACCTCTATGACTGGGCAACCGCCAAGAAGTTCGAGATGCCTGCCGATGCCAAGCCCTATGCGGGGGCTAACGCGGCCCACTTGCTCTGGGCAGCAGCCAATGGCAAGACCAAGAGACCAGCAAGCCCGATCGAGCCAGACTTCACAGACCTGAGCCGCTATCAGGCGATCGTCGTGCCCTTTGCAACTCGCAGTGCCGACCAGCCGCTGTTCGAGAAGTTCAGTCAACCGGTGATCGAGGCTCTTGGCGACAAGGCTCTGATTTTGGGTGCCGGCCAGTGGGACAAACTCTCAAACCGCCCTCGCCTCGAAGACTTCAACAAGATGTTTATTCAGAAGTATGGGTTCTTTGCGAGCATTGCCGCTCGACTTATGCTGCGCAAGAGCGATTATGCCAAGTATGACCGCGTGGTGAAGTTTCTCGAACGCGAAGTCGGTGCGAGCATGGCTCCATACAATCGGTTTCCGCGTTGGATTCTTCGAACCTTCTTGGCTGAACGCCACGGCTATCGCAAAGTTCTTCGCGCAACCGCTGCAAAAACTATTTACATGGTCAATGCCGCTCGCATGCCGTTTCAGGCAGCTGCGCAAAGTCTTGGAATCAAGATTGTCGAAATTCAGAGCGGCGTCTTTTCAAAATACTCTTTGCAGTTCAGCTGGCCAGGTTCGCCGAGCGTCGACTATTTGCCTAACGAAATCTGGACCTGGGGCAAATACTTCACTGACGGCATCGAGCATGCGAGCAACCAGAACATCCGTGTAATCGGTTCGACTGACGAATTCGATTCGATTCGAGAGTCAAACATCAAGCGCAATTCGAATCAAGTTGTCTTCTTGACCCAACCGCTCGTCGGCAACGACATTCTTCGCGCAGCAATTGAATTTGCAAAGGTAAAGCCAGAGCTAAACGTGATCGTCAAGATGCACCCGCGCAACGACCTCGACGACTTCTTGCAGGTAATCGAGACTGCCGGGGGAGCACCAAAGAATTTCAAGCTCATGCAAAACGAGCGCAGTTCGCTCGAGCTAATTGCCGAGAGCGAATTAGCGGTTGGTGCGTTTTCAACCGCACTTATCGAGGCCGGCGGTCTGGGAACCAAGGTCGCCATTCTGCGCCTGCCTGGCTGGGAGCACCTGGCCCCGATGGTTGATGGCGGCTATGCCTCGGCCTTCGACACAGCTGCCGAGCTGGCAAATGGCTTCGAGAGCATCAAGGCTCCGACAGACAAATACTTCTTCTATGGGCACAAGGCCGACATCGGCTCTCTCGTGAGCCTAGGCTAGAAGCCGTGTCTCGCAAAGGTCTCTGGTTATTCATCGCATGTGGAATCGCATGGGGAATTCCGTATGCATTTATTCGCGTAGCTGTTGAACAGTTTGACGTTGCCACAATCATTTTTGCCCGTGTAGTTATCGGTGCCGCGGTTCTTATACCGTTTGCAATTCACCGCAAGGCGATCATGCCTGCGCTAAAGCACTGGCCTTGGGTTCTCGCATTCGCACTCATCGAAATGGCCGGGCCTTGGTTTCTCATCACCAACGCAGAGAAAACAGTTTCGAGTGGTCTCACCGGTTTGCTAATTGCGATTGTTCCCTTCTGGGCGGTATTCATCGCCTATTGGTTCTTGGGTGACAAATCTGTTAAGCATCCGAAGACAATTTTCGGTTTGGTAATCGGCTTTATTGGAGTGTTCTTGCTCGTCGGAATCGACGCGTTCACGGCTGACCTAGACATTCTCGGAGTCGGCGCTATCGTTCTTGCATCACTCGGTTATGCAATCGCTCCTGCAATTACTTCGCACAAGATTGGTCACATCGACAGCGCCGGAGTCATTTCACTCTCGATGGTTATCGTTGCTGCAATCTATGCGGTGCCTGGTCTCGCGGCTTTGCCAGCAGCTCTGCCGCACGCAACTTTTGATGGTTGGTTCGCACTCGCAATGCTCGGAGTTGTTTGCAGTGCAATCGCGTTCATCTTGTTCTTCGATCTGATCAAAGAAATCGGTTCGGCTCGCGCAACTCTGATTACCTACCCAAACACCGCAATCGCGTTTGTGCTTGGCATCGTGTTTCTGTCAGAGCCGATCACTCTGGGAATGATTCTCGGGTTCCCATTGGTTCTACTAGGGTCATACTTCGCATCAAAGAAGCACTAAAGAAAGCACAAAATGCAGAAAACCGCCATCACGTCAGCAGAGATCGCACCAGTTCTAGCAGAGCGTTGGAGTCCACGAGCCTACGACGTGAACCACGAGGTCTCTCAGCACGAGTTGCTTTCGATTCTTGAGGCCGGCCGCTGGGCACCTTCGGCAAACAACATGCAGCCTTGGCGCTATTCGGTTGCCGTTCGTGGCACGGAGCTGTTCGACCAGATGATTGGCGCTTTGACCGGCTTCAACCAAGCTTGGGCACCGCGTGCAAGTGCATTCATCGTGATTTCGGTATTGAACCAGAAGCCAGACGGAACGCCTTACCCAGCTGCGATGCTTGACGCAGGTCTAACCGCTCAGAACATGATGATTCAGACTCACGAGCTCGGCCTCGCTGCTCACCCGATTGCCGGCATGGTGCAAGAAGACATGCGCAAGGTTCTCGACCTGGCTGACAACCTAACCATCGCAATGGCAATGACCGTTGGCAAGCGCGCAGAGCCAGAGACTCTTGAAGGCCCTGCTTTCGAGCGCGAGGTTGCCCCACGCACTCGCCTTGAACTTGACGAAATCGTCTTGCACGGCAAGCCATAAGCATCACGCAAATAAATGTTGAACACCGTCGCCATTCACGCCGCAACTATCTCTGATCAGATCAGCGGCTGGCACGACTCGCTCGGCCCTTGGCTTTTCTATGCGGTCGTGTGGGGTCTCGTATTTGCAGGCACCGGTTTATTCATCGGCGCATTTGTTCCGTTCATCACAGGTGACTCGCTAGTTTTTGCTGCCGGCCTAGTTGCCGCGGCAGCCGCAGACAGCGGAGCATGGCAACACGTAAACATCTGGGCAATGGCAGCTGGCGTTGGTGTTGCGGCTTGGCTTGGCGATCAGGTCGGTTATGCAATCGGTTTGCGAGTAGGTCGACCATATCTAGAAAAACGCAAAGGTGCTTGGCTAGTGTCGGCCATCGCCAAGTCTGAAAAGTTTTATCAGGCGTGGGGTTGGTGGGCTGTTGTAATTGCACGCTTCATGCCTTGGGCTCGCGTATTTGTTCCGGCAATTGCAGGCATCTCAAAAATGAGTTATGCAAAGTTCTCGACCGCAAACTTGGTTGGCGCGATCGCTTGGGGAACCGGCCTTACCGTTTGCGGTTATTTCGCCTATTCGATTCCTGCAGTGAAGAACGCATCTTATGGAATTGCGATCTTCTTCATTACCGCTTCGCTGGTTGCCGGTGTTCGCACCTGGTTAAAGAACCGAAAAGCTAGCTAATGGTTCTGCCGGCGAGTTCGGCACTGCGCTCGCGCGCATAGAAATCAAGCTCTTGGGCCGCCCAGCTCGCCCAGTGTTCATCGTTGCCCTCGCGAGCTATCCAGCGCTGTTTGCGCACTTCTTCGTTTTCTTCGAGCCACACGCTCAGGTCTGCGTTCTCAATCGAATTGCGGTTGATAGCCCCGCATCCCTCGACAATCAGGGGAGTTCCGCCGGCGAACTCGCGCCACTCTTTGCGCTCGCCGGTTTGCCAGTCGAAGAGTTGGTAGTGCGCAATCTCGCGTCGAGCAAGTGGGTTCAGCACCGCTCGCTGCAAATATTCGACACCGAGTTGAAGGCCATCCCAGCCGGCATAGAGGTCATCCATGTGAATCACACGCGGTGCCGATTCGCCGAGTTTGAAAAACTCGTTCTGCACTGCTTCTGCGAGAGTGCTCTTGCCGCTGCCCGCGCGACCGTCGATCAAGAGAATCGGCATGGTCTTGCCGTCGTCAACAAGCGCGAGCAGTTGCTCTGCTAGTTCGCGCGCGATCGGCTTTTGGTCTGACACCCGTCTAGGTTAGCTGAGCGCTTAGCCTTCGACTAGAACGTCTGGGTGCTTCTCGAAGGTGTAACCCTTGCCACGGATAGTGCGAATGATGTCTTCGTATCCCTCGATCTTGGCGCGCAAACGACGCACGTGCACATCAATGGTTCGCTCGTTCGGAACTTCGCTCTCGTCTGCATCGGTAATTACGTTGATGAGGTCTTCGCGTGAGAACACGTCGCCTTCGTTTTCGATTAGGTGGGCAAGAAGTGCGAACTCTTTGTTGGTGAAGTCTGCATTGATGCCATCGCGATAAACGCGCTTGCGGCTGAGGTCGATGGTGATGCCCTTTGCGGCTTCGTCGTCGTTCACCGAAACCAACTTGTCGATTGCGCGTGGGTCGCGAAGTGCGGTGCGAACCACATCGACGTTCTTGCCGCCGGCACCCTTAGGGGCTAGCGCAACCGCTGCGAAGGTTTGGTCGGCTGCGCTTGGCACTAATTCTGTAAAAGTCTTCTTGAGGGCAAGTGCGATCTCGGCAAGCGAGGTGCCGTGAGCCTTGGCCGTGGCCTCGTCGACGCCGAGATAGAGCGCAAAGCCGCGGGCTTCGGTTTCTGCCGGAACCGCGGTCACTGGGCTTGAGGTCTTGGCTGGGGCGGCGACAGGGGTCAGCTTGCGGGCTGTGTTTGAGCGGTAATCCTGGATGTTTGAGATTGTCATTTGACTAGGTCCTTTGGTCTGTGTGTGCGAATTTTGAGAAATACACGAATCACGTGTGTTTGTCGGGGTGCTGGTGTCTGTTTCTAACCGGGCCTGAGGCCTGTGACCTATTGGTCTATTGGGTTAGCGACACATTCGCATACACATAGCAGCACACATCATCATCGGGGCAGAGGCCACCGACGAGATCTGGGTAAAAGTGCTGTTAGTCATTAGAGAAAACCTTAAACGCCAGCCCCCGCTTCTGTCAAACTCCGTCAGCATCGAATTCTGGCGGCGATAGATTTGACCCATGCGCGTTCACATTGCCGACCACCCGTTAATCACCCACAAGCTCACCGTCTTGCGTGACAAGAACACTCCGTCTCCGGTGTTTCGCCAGCTGGTCGAAGAGCTGGTCACCTTGCTTGCCTATGAGGCCACTCGCGATGTGCGCGTTGACAAGGTTGTCATCGACACCCCGGTGACAAAAGCCAACGGCGTGAAGCTGAGTCGCCCTCGCCCGATCATCATTCCGATTCTTCGCGCAGGCTTGGGAATGCTAGAAGGCATTGTCAAGCTTTTGCCAACCGCCGAGGTTGGTTTCTTGGGAATCAAGCGCAACGAAGAAACTTTGCAGCCATTCACCTATGCAAATCGTTTGCCAGACGATCTCACCAACCGTCAGGTTTACATCATCGACCCGATGCTTGCTACCGGCGGAACCCTGATTGATTCAATCGATTACGTTTTCGAACGCGGTGCAACCGACGTCACCGCAATTTGTTTGATTGGCGCACCAGAAGGTTTGGCAGCTGTCGAAGCACACGTGCACGGCAAAGACGTGAAGATTGTTCTCGGCGCACTCGACGAAAAACTAAACGAACACGGATACATCGTGCCTGGTCTCGGTGACGCGGGCGATCGACTTTACGGTCTCGCCGAATAACAAAATGAATTACGAAGAACTTATGCGCGCGGCAATTGCCGAAGCCGCTGAGTCTGGCGATGATGTTCCGGTCGGCGCACTAATTGTTTCTTCTGATGGTGAAGTCATTGCATTCGGTCACAACGAACGCGAAGCAGATCACGACCCAACCGGTCACGCAGAGATTGTTGCAATTAGACGTGCAGCAAAGAAACTCAAAGACTGGCGACTCGAAGGTTGCACACTTGTCGTCACTCTCGAACCTTGCGTGATGTGTGCTGGCGCGATTGTCGCAGCTCGCATTCCGCGAGTTGTCTTTGGTGCCTGGGATGCCCGCGTGGGCGCATCGGGTTCGCTTTATGACATCATCCGTGATGCGCGGTTAGGCGCTCCAGCCGAGGTTATCGGCGGCATTCTCGAGACCGAATGCTCGGCCCAGCTGCGCGCTTTCTTTGAAGCTAAGCGCGAGCCCCGAGCGCGCTGAATTTGTAATTCGACGCGGTGGGCGAGACCACCACTGGTGTCGATTTAGCTCTTGCGCTTAGCTTTCTTGATGTCTGGCTCAAGGTAAATCACGCGAGTTGCCGGAACCGCATTGCGCACTGACTCTTCGGCAGCATTGATGGTCTCGGCGATTTCTTCGCCCGTCGCACCCTTGGCAACCGAAATCTTAGCTCCAAGCATCAATTCATCAGGCCCAAGATAAAGAGTCTTCATGTGAATGACAGCACCCTTGCCAACAACAACTTCGAGGGCATCGCGAATCAGAGTGGTGTCGTCTGCGGTAGCTCCTTCGCCAACTAGAAGCGACGAAGTCTCGCGCCCGAGCACAGCTGCAACTGCGATTAGAAGTGCACCAATTGCAAGCGT
>JBEGTK010000034.1:0-6598 GCA_041179445.1 Actinomycetota bacterium
CGTCTTCGGTTGCTGGTCGCTGGGCAAAGGCAACAGCCTCGTGGCTCACCTCTTTGGCGAGCACCTCTTTGCTGAGCGGTGGTCGGTTATAGGGGGCATATGTCTCGTCACCGATTGCCGTGATCGGCCCTGCGTAGCCGAACCGGCGAAGAGCCTCGGCAACGCGCAAGCCACCCATTGACGCGCCAACAATGACGACGGGCTTGGTCACGAGTTACCTATCCGTGTAAAAGTCGAAGAAATTAGTCGACGATGAAGATTGCCTGCATTGGGCAAACGTCAATTGCGGCTTCGACATTTGCGCGTTCGCTGTCGTCAGCCTCTGCTGTGTATTCGAGCTTGTCGTCGTTGTTTAGGCGAAAAATGTTTGGTGCTTCAAAAACGCACTGTCCGTAGTGCTGGCACTTGGTCATGTCGACGTCGATCTTGATGGTCATTTATTTCTCCTCAACGGTTGAAGGGTAAAGGTCTTTTGATGGTGTGCGAATGCCACGAAACTCCCAGTCGCCGCCCAGTGCAGTTGATACTACCTCTTCACTTTCGGTTGGTTGGGCACCCACATCGGTGCGAATGGCGGTTGGGCCTTCGACAATGTGGTTAGTCAATTTGCCAAGACCTTCGACTTCAACCTCGACAATGTCGCCTGGCTGAACCGGGCGAGAGAACGCAGGGGTTCCGCTAAACAAAATGTCGCCAGGAACAAGCGTGATTGTGCGAGCGATGTCGGCAACCAGGTAGTGCATGTTCCACTCCATGTTGTCGGTGTTGTCTTCTTGCTTTACAACGCCGTTCACAAGAGTGCGAATGGTCTTGTTTCTGAAATCCCAGTCGGTGACGACACCAGGGCCAATCGGTGCGAGGGTGTCTGAACCCTTCACGCGCAACATTGAACCGGCATCGGTGTCTCTGAAGTCGTGTAGGCCATAGTCGTTTCCGATTGTGTAACCCGCGATGTATTCGCCAGCTTCAGCCGGTGAAATGTTGCGGCAGGTTTTGCCAATGACGATGACAATCTCACCCTCGTAGTTCAACCACTTGCAGCCCTGAGGACGAACCACAGCCGCGTTGTGGCTGTTCATTGCCGTAACCGGCTTCTGAAAATAGGTTGGTGCGGCAGGCAGCTTGGTCATGAACTCTTTGGTGCGGCTGTCATAGTTCAGGTGCACGGCGATGATCTTGGTTGGCTCAACCGGCGGCAGGTGCACGGCGTCGGCAATGGCAACGCGGCGACCGTCCCCGGCAACCAGGTGCTCGCCGTCGCGGGTTACCTGGGTTGGGTAGCCATCGAGCAGAATGCGTCTAAATTCAGCCACGACTGTTCACCACGTCTTTCGGCAGTGGGAATCCGCCCTCTGGGCGCGGAAAGTAGACGTGAACCTGACCGGTGCCGATCGAGTTCTCATACTCGCTATACATAACGCCCTTGGCGGTGTTGTCCTCTTCGCCGGTAGCACCGGCCATTGCTAGCCAGTGATAGAAGTTCGCTTCTGGCTTGTACTTCTTGAAATTCGGCATGTTGTCGAGAATCGCCTTGTGGTCGCCAGCTTTCATCCACTCGAGCACCTCGAGGTCTGCGGCATATGCCTCTGGCGTAAAGATGTGCTTCGGGTCGCTTGCTTCGTGCTTGCGAAGTTCTCGCAATGGCCAGAAGGTGTGTGAAAGAGCGCCAGATGCGAGCAGCAAGACTTTGCGATCGCTATCACGGATGGCTTCGCCAAGTGCACGGCCTGCACGCTTGAAGTCTTCGTAGTCACCGGTCTGGCAAACGCTCATGCTGATCCAACGCTTGTCGTCGAGTCCGCGACCGAGGTAGTGCCAAAGATTAACCGTCGCGTAGAAAATCGGAAGGTGCGGGTCAGCAATCGGAGTAATCCAGGTGCCGTTCTTCTCGTCATACTTTGCGATTGCGTTTGCGAGTTCGGGGTCACCCTTCATCGCATAAGGAACCTGAGACATTCCTCGCGGAAGTTCTTCAGAGGTGAAAAGTCCACTGCGCTCTGCTGCCGAGGTAACAACAAACTCGACGGTGGTTGCCCAGTGTGAGTCGAGCACAACTACGGTGTCGTAGTCGAGGGTCTCCATGACCTCTTTGCGAAAACGCTTTAGCCCCGGCACGAGAGAAATTTCTTTGCCCTCGTTCAAATCGAATCGAGTTGCCTCAGGCAACATGATTGTTGGAACGTGCGCCAGAATTGCTGCGCCTACTACTTCGCCCATGTTTATTCCTTCCATCCATTCGGTGAAACCACGGTGTTCTTTACGTCTGCATAAAAATCGAATGACCAGTTGCCGCCCTCGCGGCCAATGCCCGACTTCTTCGAGCCACCGAATGGTGCGCGAAGGTCACGAACAAAGAAACAGTTGACCCAGATGGTGCCGGCAACAAGGTCTTTGGTGATCTTGTCTGCGTGGTCACGGTTGCCAGAAACCACAACGGCCGCAAGACCGAACTCGGTGCCGTTTGCCATCTCGAGCGCCTGCTCGTCGGTGCTGAAGGTCTGCATGCAGAGCACTGGGCCAAAGACCTCTGCGGTCACGATCTCGCTGTCTGCTGCGGGGTTCTTGACCAGTGTTGGCTTGAAGAACAGGCCACCTAGCTCGGCGTTTGGCTCGCCACCCATAACGATGTTTGCGCCGTCTGCCTTGGCTCGTTCGACAAAACCCTTGATGCGGTCGAAGTGCACCTGGTGAATTTGCGGGCCAATGTCGGTGTTCTCATCGCGAGGGTCGCCCTGCTTGATTCGAGCGGCGCGCTCTGCGAACTTGGCCGCGAAATCATCAGCGACCGACTCGTGAACCAAGATGCGTGTGCCAGATAGGCACACCTGACCAGCGTTGTCATACTGCTCAACCGCGAGTTCTGCAGCGAGTTCGAGATCTGCATCTTCGAACACCAACAGCGGGCTCTTGCCGCCGAGTTCAAAACTCACCGGAGTCAAATTGTCTGCAGCAGCGCGAGCAATAACTTTTGCTGTCGGAACAGAGCCGGTGAATGAAATTCTTGAAATGTCTTTGTGTGCGACAAGCGAAGCACCGGCTTCTTTTCCGAAGCCCTGCACTACGTTGAAAACGCCGTCAGGCAATCCGGCTTGCTTGGTTAGGTCTGCAAAGAATGACGCAGATAGCGGAGTCCACTCTGCAGGCTTTAAGACAACTGTGTCACCGGCTGCGAGTGCTGGACCAATCTTCCAGGTTGCGAGCATCAGCGGTGCATTCCACGGTGTGATCAATGCGCAGACGCCAGATGGATCCCAGCTGATGTTGTTGGTGTGACCCCGAGTTTCGAAAACTTCGTGGTGCAAGTTGTTAATTGCCCACTCGGCAAAGAAGCGAATGTTCATGGCAACTCGTGGCATCACGCCACGTCGGTGTGAGCGCAAGAGCGAACCGTTATCCATGGTTTCGAGTTGCGCGAGAGTTTCGATGTTTGCTTCGACGAGTTCTGCAAGGCGAAGCAAGATTTCGCCGCGCTTGCGTGGGCCCATAGCCGCCCAGCCCTTGAATGCTGCCTTAGCTGCTGCAACCGCGAGGTTTACCTCGTGCTCGCCACCGCGAGCAATCTCGCCGAGAAACGAGCCGTCGATCGGCGAGGTGTTTGTGTAGGTTTCGGCAGAGGCTACGCGCTGACCGTTGATGTAGTGGCGGGTGTCGATTGCCGCGCCGGCAACTTCGATGGTTGTCACTCTTCTGGCCCCTTTGTCAGCTGAGATTGCATTTCATTTGGATGCTAATGACCTAGATTACGGCATACTAAGAACCAGCAAAGCCACGTTTTATAACGATTTAGGAGTCGCCATGACCCAGTCAGCTCGCCCGAGAATTGCCATCCTTGGCCGCTTTGCCGAGAGCACTTCGGCCACCCGTCGCGACGGTTTGGTCACCGCCCTTCGATTGGCCGAGGCCATCTATACCGCTGGCGGCGAACCGCTGACCCTGCTTCCAACTTCAGATTCAAACTGGGATGAACGCCTCGCCGGTTTTCAGGGCGTGCTGCTGCCAGGCGGCGGCGATGTGAACCCACGCGCCTATGGCCAAGAGCCAATCACCGAAGAGATTTATGGCGTGCACGACCTGCAAGACGCGGCAGACATCAGTCTCGCCAAGTGGGCAATCGAGCGCGGGGTTCCGCTGCTTTCGATTTGCCGCGGCACCCAGGTGGTCAACGTAGCAACTGGCGGCACGCTTGTTCAGCACATGGATGAACCGCACCGCCACCATATTCACGACGTGACCATCGAATCGCACGGGGCTGACCTGGGCCTAACTCAGCACAAGGTCGAGTCAAGTTGCTATCACCACCAGATGCTCGACCGTCTCGGCGAGGGGCTCGAAGTTATCGCGCGCTCTGAAGAGGGAACCATCGAGGCAGTGTCTATTCGCTCGAAGGGTTGGGCATTCGGTTTGCAGTGGCACCCAGAAGATAACTGGACTACAGATCACGAACAGGCAAGCATTTTCAAGAAGTTCGTGAGCGAAGCGGCTAAAGCCGAAAGGATTTAGTTTCGGCAGGCGTTGGGGGAGTTATCCCTTGTGCTCTCCGCGTCCAGAGCCATGTTTCTCATCGTCGCCAAAGATTTGTTTGTGAATTTGTTCCTCGGTGATCGAGTCACCGCCGACGTAATTATCGATTAGCCCATAGGTCATCGAAGCTTTTCCAAGCCACCGGTTTTCAGTTGCTTTTGGGTTTACCTCACCGGGGTAGGTCTTCGAACTGAAAATGGTTTTCCACCAGGCAATCCAGCGTTTGAACGTTTTCATGCTTCCCCCTGTTTCATGCTTCCCCCTGTTTACTGTCTGCGACTACTGAGCCTCGGTGAATGCGGTTACCGCGCGAAGCATGTCTGCGAAGAGGGTTTGGTTCTTCTCGGCAACGACGCTCGAAATCTTCTGCTCTTGCTTGTTGAACTCCGGAAACAGGCCATCCATTAGCTTGCGGCCCTTAGCGGTGAGCGAAACCAGCACCAGGCGGCCGTCATCCTTGCTCTTTTCGCGGGTCAGAAAGCCGCGACCCTCGAGAGTGTTGAGAACGCCGGTTAGCGTGGCCTTCGAGAAGCCACCCTCGTCAGCAATCTGGCGGGTTTCGATTGGCTCCCAGATCCAGGTGACCCAAAGAACTACGAAGGCCGTCCACGAAAGGCCGCTCGCCGAAAGAACAGTGCGCTCTAGGTGATTGCGAACCGCGCTCGCGGCGCGAAATAGGTTCGAAGTGACGGCCATTGCCTGAAAATCGAGGTTCATGTGGGCCAAGCGCTCGGATACCTGGCGCTCGGTCTCTGCAAGTGTGTGCTGGCCGGCCATCTCGCACCCCTATCTACGCTCGACTTATGCTCTAGCAATAGTAAGTCGCAACGGCCAGGTCGTTTACATCCGAATGATAACTATTTGGCTTTTTTGACTTGCTTGCGGTTCTGGAATCGCTAATCTGAGATTATTCGCATCCGAACAATCTCGAAGGAGAGCTCAATGTCGAGCATCAATCTCGCAAATCCTGACGTCTTCGCAAATGGCGCACCTTGGTCACTCTTTGAAGAGCTTCGCAAGAACCAGCCAATTCACTGGAGCGAAGAAGAGAAGCCAAACAGCGGTTTCTATTCGGTCACTCGCTTTCATGACATCGTCAAGGTCTTGCGTGATGCAGAAACTTTCACGAGCGAGCGCTTCACCAATCTTGAAGAGGTAGACGCAGAGCAAGAAGAGGCTCGTCGCTCACTTCTCGAAACAGACGGAAATCGTCACCGCGCACTTCGTCGATTGCTTCAGGGTCAGTTCACTCCTCAGGCAGTTGCGAAATATGAAACCTTCTTGCGTGGCATCACCGCTACAACTCTCGACAACGCTTTTGCGAAAGGCTCATTCGATTTCGTTCAAGAAGTCGCTGCAGACTTTCCGATTCAGGTGCTTGCGAAGTTGCTTGATGTTCCAGAGAGCGACACCGGTCAGCTAATCGACTGGGGAAACCGCATGATCGGTTTCGATGACCCAGAGCACGCAGACGTTTTGATCAACGACCCTGAGAGCGAAAAGTATCGTCTTGTTCCGTTCAAGTCGCCGGCCGCGCTCGAAGTCTTTGCATACGGAGATGAACTTGCTCGTCAGCGCCGCGGCAAAGACGGCACCGACTTGGTTTCGGTTATGGTCAACAGCCCGATGTCAGACGGCGTCGCGCTGACCGAGCGTGATTTTCACACCAACTTCTTGCTGCTAGTAGTAGCCGGAAACGAGACCACTCGCCACACCATTAGCCACACCATGAACAACCTGATCAACAACCCAGACCAGTTGGCGTTGCTTCAAGAGCGACCTGATCTGATTCCTTGGGCTGTAGAGGAGTTCTTGCGTTACGCAAGCCCGGTTTATCACTTCAGACGCACCGCCACCAAAGACGTCGAGCTAAACGGCGTTCAGATCAAGGCGGGGCAGAAGGTCGTGCCTTGGTTCGCTTCGGGCAATCGCGACGAGAACATGTTTGAGAACCCAAACAAGTTTGACGTGACTCGCAACCCAAACGAGCACATGACCTTTGGTCGCGGTGGCCCACACATGTGTCTCGGCAACGCACTCGCTCGCATCGAGCTTCGCGTGATGTTCGAAGATCTAA
>JBEGTK010000035.1:0-6332 GCA_041179445.1 Actinomycetota bacterium
TTCAGTGCCTGAGAGCGACTGCAAGATTGTCATGCTCGGCGACAACTTGGCAGACGCAGTTTCGGCAGCGGGCTACGCCGAGGCTTCACAAGACGGCCTTAGCTCAAAGCAGATGAACAAGCTTGCTAACACTCGTCTATACCTTGACCCGAGCGACACAAACGGTCAGTTCATTAAGACTGACGACCTCATGGTTGCTGTTACCTATCAGACCGAGTTGGTCTGGAATGAAGCCGAAAAGTCATTCACCCGAGTCACTGACGGTGCAGTGTTCAGCCCTTCTTCTGATGGCTACTTTCGCCTAGATGGCGCCGACGACGGTGAAAAGGTAAGCGACATCGGTTGGCGTGTAGAGATCGGTTTCAAGAACTTCGAGACCATCTTCACCGATGAAGAACTTCGCGTTCCGCTGGTCAAGATCATCTCTTGGACCTTCATCTTCGCTTTCAGCACCGTGGTCTCGACCTTCATTGCCGGTCTAGCAATCGCGTTGCTGTTCAACGACGACCGCATGAAGTTCAAGCGCGTTTACCGCGCGATGATGATTCTGCCTTACGCGTTTCCGGCGTTCTTGTCGGCATACGTATGGCGTGGTCTGTTGAACACCGACCAAGGATTCGTCAACAACGTGATTCTCGGTGGAACCCATGTTCCATGGTTGACCGAAGAAGGCCCGGCTCGTGCCGCGATTCTCTTGGTAAACCTATGGCTTGGTTTCCCATACATGTTCTTGATCACCACGGGTGCCCTTCAGGCGATTCCTGCTGAGCTAACCGAATCGGCGACGATCGACGGTGCGACACCATGGCAAATTTTGCGACAGATTAAGTTGCCGCTGCTTTTGGTTTCAATTGCGCCGCTGCTTATCTCTTCGTTTGCATTCAACTTCAACAACTTCACGTTGATTTATCTGCTTACAAAGGGTGGCCCGCTTGACTCAGCGTCGAGTGGTTATGACGCCGGTGGAACAGATATTTTGATCACCTTCGTTTATAAGATCGCGTTCTCAAGTGGACACGGTCAGGACTACGGTTTGGCTAGCGCCTTCTCAATCTTGATCTTCATCTTGGTGGCGACCTTCTCGCTCGTCAGCTTCAGACGCACTCGTACCCTTGAGGATGTGAACTAATGACTACTGCAACAAAGATCATTAAAGAGAAGCCGCTAAAGGTGGCGAAGCGTCGTCAGACTCCACTTCGTTGGTTCTTGGCAACCGGCTGGCGTCACATCGTGGGCATGGCAATCGTGCTGTACGCAATCTTTCCGATTCTGTACATCATTTCGACATCGCTCTACCCGAACAACAGCATCGACGGAAACAACACTCTGTTCGCCGCGATCTCGTTCGAGAACTATGTCAACTTGTTCCAAGACACCGCTCGTCCGTTCGCGACCTGGTACTTCAACACCGTTTATATCGGTTTGGCTACCTCAATCGGTTCGGTATTCATCTCGGCTCTTGCGGCCTATGCTTTCTCGCGCCTGCGCTTTCGCGGCCGTCGCGGTGGTTTGCTAAGCCTCATCTTGATTCAGATGTTCCCATCGCTGCTTGGTTTGGTTGCTATCTACGGCATGTTGATCGAAATCGGAAAGATCTTTCCGGCGTTCGGTCTCGACAGCCAGCTGGGTCTAATCATGATTTACATGGGTGGCTCACTTGGTGGTGGAACCTATCTCATGTATGGATTCTTCAACACCGTTCCTAAGGAGCTCGACGAGGCTGCAAAGCTCGACGGCGCAACCCACACCCAGATCTATTTCGGAATCATTCTGCGTTTGGTTGCACCGGTTCTAGCCGTGCAGATGTTGCTTTCATACATCGGAATCACTTCTGACTACGTTCTCGCGTCGGTTGTTTTGAGCAAGCCTGAGTCGCTAACCCTCGCGGTTGGTCTTCAGCAGTTCATCTCAGACCCGTTCTCGCGTGACTGGTCGATGTTCACCGCGGGTGCGGTGCTTTCAGCTATTCCGGTTGTTGCACTGTTCATGTATCTGCAGCGCTACATCGTTTCGGGTCTCTTGGGTGGAGCAGTGAAGGGTTAATGTCGAGCTTCGACAAACTGCCCCTAGCACTTCTTCCGCACCACGATGGTTCGGCACTCTATGTGCCGAACCAATCACCGAAGGTTCTTGACGTTCTCAAGATTCGCGTTCGCATTCACAAGGCCCTTGGCAATGTGAAAGAAGTTCGCGTTCGTTACAGCGAGAGTGGCGAGGCTTTTCCGAGCCCGCCAATGAAAGTCATCAAGCGCGAGGGCGGTTGGTCTTGGTATGAAACCAAGATCACAATGCACAACCCAAAGACGAACTATCGTTTCATGATCGTTCTAGCGAGCGGCGAAACCCTGTGGCTAAACACTCAGGGTTTGCACTCGCTGAACCAGCCAGACATCAACGACTTCAGGTTGAACACTTTTGCGTCTGCTCCTAAGTGGGGTCAGAACGCAATCATGTATCAGATTTTTCCTGACCGCTTCGCGCGTTCAAAGCACGCCGACGAGCACAAGACTCCGAGCTGGGCAATTGCTCGCGAATGGGGCGACAAGGTAATCGGTTCGGGCCCAGGCACCTCTGAGCAGTTTTTCGGTGGCGACCTCTGGGGCGTAATCGAACACCTCGATCACCTAAAGAAGCTCGGCGTGAACCTGGTTTACCTGACCCCGATTTTTCCGGCGAGATCAAACCATCGATACGACGCGAGTTCATTTGCCGAGGTTGACCCGCTACTCGGTGGCGGCAAGGCCTTTGCTGCCCTGATTGAGGCGGCTCACAAGCAGGGCATGCGCGTCATTGGCGACCTGACTTCAAACCACTCAGGTGTTGGCCACGAATGGTTCAAGGCGGCTCACAAGAAGCCTTCTGCCAAAGAGTCAGACTTCTATTACTTCAGCGAAAAGAACCACAAGTACGAATCATGGTTTGGCGTGCCGAGCCTTCCGAAGTTCAACTGGAAGTCACGCGAGCTTCGCAAGCGTTTCATCGAGGGCCCAAGCTCGGTTGTTGCCAAGTGGTTGAAAGCACCATACAAAATGGATGGCTGGCGCATCGACGTTGCGAACATGACCGGGCGCATCCGTGAAGAAGACATGTACCTCGAGGTCGCGCAAGTAATTCGCAAGACCATGGTCGACATCAACCCAGACACCATCATGCTCGGTGAATACACCGGCGACGCTGCGTTTGAAGTGCAGGGCGATGGCTGGCAAGGCGCAATGACTTATTCGAACTTCACGAAGCCGGTATGGCGTTGGTTCTACAACGAAGACAAGAAGTCACGCCCGAAGGGTGCAGAGGGGCTTCCTGGTTTCTCGATGTGGGACGGCGCACAAAAAGCCGGTGGACGCGAGCTCGTTCAGAGTTACACGCAGTTCATCGCAGGGTTTCCGTGGCACGTGCGTTTGCACAACATGAACCCGCTCGACACTCACGACATTCCACGTTTCAAGACCTATGCAATCAAAGGCGCGCAAAAAGTTGCAGCCGGTTTGCAATTTACGTTTCCGGGCATCCCAGTAATTTGGGCTGGCGACGAGTTTGGTCTTGACGGATTCAACGGTGAAGAGTCTCGCACTCCGATTCCTTGGAACAACGAACGACCACACGACACCAAGATGATCGACACCTACGCAGCTCTTGCAAAGATTCGTCGCACTAACAGCGCGTTGAATGACGGCAGCATGCGTTTCGTCTATGCATCAGACGAAGCGATCGTGTTCGTTCGTGAAAACGGCAAGCAGAGCATTTTGGTTGCAGCGACCCGTGGCACAGACAAAAAGATTGTTTTGCCTCGCGACGTTGTGGCCAACATTGCTAAAGCAGAGAACCTATTCGGTGGCGGCAAGCTCACCCTGACCTCAACCACGGTCAAGGTGCCTGGCGACAAGCTAAGCCTTAACATCTGGCGTTTGCCAGCCAAGGCCTAAGCCCACTAAAATAGTGAAGTTGCCTTCGGGCATACGCCCTGATAGCTCAGTGGTAGAGCACTTCCATGGTAAGGAAGGGGTCGCGAGTTCAATCCTCGCTCGGGGCTCTCGGCGGGCAATAGCCCGCCTTTTTTGAACTTCGGTTCATTTGCCCGGCGGGGTAGCTCAGGTGGTTAGAGCACACGACTCATAATCGTGGGGTCGCGGGTTCGAGTCCCGCCCTCGCTACTACTCTTGACCCTATGGTCAATGCATCAGTTGAAGGCAAAACATATGCCGAGACCGACCCTTATTTGGTCGGTCGAGAGAAAATCCGTGAATTCGCTCATGCGGTCAAGTCGACGAGCCCAATCAACCTAGACGTCTTTGCAGCCCAAGCGGCTGGCTACTCAGACTTGGTCGCCCCACCGACCTTTGCGGTTGTCATTCAAGAGCGCAGCTTGACCAGCGTGCTTGCCGACAAAGAGGCAGACATCGACTTCAGCCGCGTTGTTCACGGCGATCAGCGCTTCATTCACACTCGCCCGATTGTTGCCGGCGATGAGCTCACCAGTCAGCTAACCGTCGCTTCGGTAAAGTCGCTTGGCGCTCACGCGATGGTCACATTTGAAACCAAGATTCACGATGCAGAAAAGCAATTGGTTTGCACCGCGATTTCGACTCTTGTGGTTCGAGGTGCAGAGTAATGACGCACATCAACATTGCTTCGCTCGAAGTTGGCCAAGAAGTTGGCAACGTAGAAATTCTTTTCACTCGCGATTCACTCGTTCGTTATGCGGGTGCATCTGGTGACTTCAACCCGATTCACTATCGCGATGACTTTGCTAAATCAGTTGGCCTAGATGGAGTTCTCGCGCACGGAATGCTAACCATGGGTGCGGCGGTTCAGGTTGTCGTCGACTGGATTGGCGACCCCGGTCGCATTCTCGACTACGGCGTGCGATTCACCAAGCCAGTATTCGTTGACGCAAACGATGGAGCGGTTCTGAAAGTAACCGCGAAAGTTGGCGAGATTGATTTAGAAAACTCAACGGTGCGCATTGACATCGCGGCTGTTGCAGCAGATCTTGCCGTTCTCGGAAAAGCACAGGCGCGAGTTCGCATCTAATGACGCAGGCTCTTCGTGAATTAACGACAATCGGTGTCGGCGGTGTTCCGTCTGAACTCGTTGTTGCAACAACTCGCGACGAACTCTTGAGCCACGCGCAACGCATTTGGTATGACGCAGAAGATTGGCTCGTGCTCGGCGGCGGAAGCAACATTGTTGTGTCAGACAACTTGCTTGACCTTCGCGTAATCAAGGTTGAGAACAAAGGCATCGAGCGCCTGGGCCAGGGGCACATCCGTGTTCAGGCCGGCGAAAACTGGGATGACGTCGTCAACTATTGCATTGAACACGGGCTTGCCGGAATCGAGTCAATGTCTGGCATTCCGGGCACCATGGGTGCCGCGCCGGTGCAGAACATCGGGGCATACGGGGCTGAACTAGCCGACGTGTTTTTGCGCTGCGAGTTCATTGATCACGCGACTTTTGAGCCGGTCATCTTCGAAAAAGAAGACATGGATTTTGGCTATCGCACCAGCGCGATAAAAAACAACATGATGGGAATCATCACCTGGGTTGAACTTCAACTGGTTAGCGATTTGCCAGCAGGGTCAACCGAGTTGATGCGTCGCCGTCGTGCAGAAGTTCTCGAACTTCGCGCATCTAAGGGAATGGTTCTAGACCCGAACGACCGCGACACTTTTTCTTGCGGTTCGTTTTTTGTGAACCCGATTGTCAGCGCGAGGTTTGCCCGCACCTTGCCGCCTGAGGCTCCAGCTTGGCCGATGGATGAAGTCGGCGATCAGGTAAAGATTTCTGCAGCGTGGTTGATTGAGCAGAGTGGAATCAAGAAGGGTTTGCAACTTGGCGATTCGAAGGCTGGCATTTCAACAAAGCACGCGCTTGCAATTACTAACCGGGGTGGCGCAACGTCAAATCAGGTGATTGAACTTGCGCGTTTTGTTCAAGAGCGAGTTGCAGCAACTTTCGGAATCAATTTGATTCCAGAACCAAGTTTTATAACTTCTTAGTTGAACAATGCCTGAAGGCGCTGAATGCCTTCGAGAAGTTGTGCATCGCCAAGCGCATAGCTCAAGCGAACATAACCCGATGGTCCGAACGCTTCACCAGGAACAAGCGCAACTTCTGCCGCATCGAGAATGTAGTCACACAATTCGAGCGAAGTGTTGATTTGGTTGCCGCCCCAATTGCGACCGAGCAAACCACTCACGTCGCTATAAACATAGAAAGCACCCTCAGGCATCGGTGCGTTCCAACCGTTGATTTTGTTCAACTCTGAAACTGCAACTTTGCGACGACGGTCGAATGCTTCTCGCATGGCGAGCACCTCGTCTTGCGGGCCA
>JBEGTK010000036.1:0-6329 GCA_041179445.1 Actinomycetota bacterium
GGTCCGAACGACCACATTTTTCCGAGCTACCGCGAACATGGCGTAGCCATCACACACGGCATCGACTTGATGTCGATTCTGAAGATGCTTCGCGGGGTGAACCACGGTGGCTGGAACCCAGACGAAACTCGCTTTCACCTCTACGCGATTGTTCTAGGAACCCAGGTTCTGCACGCAACCGGCTATGCAATGGGCGTTAAGTTCGACGGCAAGGTTGGCACCGGAAACAAAGACGAAGACCTCGCAGTGATTTCATACATGGGCGACGGCGCTACTGCCGAGGGTGATGTTAGCGAAGCGTTCTTGTTCGCAGCGGTTAACGAATCGCCAATCGTATTTTTCATTCAGAACAATCAGTGGGCAATTTCGTCTCGCTCGAGTGCGCAGACAAAGGTTCCGCTTTATCAGCGCGGCGACGGTTTCGGTGTTCCAGGAATTCGAATTGACGGCAACGACGTTCTCGCTTCATACGCTGTCACCAAGAAGCACATGGATGACGCTCGTGCAGGCAAAGGCCCTTCACTTATCGAGGCACTCACCTATCGCATCGGCGCACACACAACCTCAGATGACCCAACCAAATATCGCGACGATGCAGAAGTCGAATATTGGAAAGCGCGCGACCCGCTAACTCGTCTAGAAAAATTCTTGCGCCGCAACGGAATCACTCAAGAATTCTTTGACGAAGTCGAGCACGCCGGCGAAGTGTTGAGCGCAGAAATTCGCGAAGCAACTTTTGCATTGAAGAACCCACCTATCGAAAACATGTTCAAGCACGTTTATTCAGAGCAGCACCCGCTGATCGATGAACAGCACGCATGGCTCGAAGGTTATGAAGCATCGTTCGGCGGTGAAGACTAATGAGCAACATGGTCGAGATGCCGATTGCGAAAGCAATCAACGCAGGTCTGCGCGAAGCAATGCGCAAAGACCCGAAGGTTTTGATGTTTGGTGAAGACGTTGCCGAGCTCGGTGGAGTGTTTCGCGTAACCGAGGGTTTGCACGCAGAGTTTGGTCAGAACCGAGTCTTCAACACTCCAATTGCCGAGTCTGGAATCATCGGAACCGCTATCGGTTTGGCAATGCGCGGATACCGTCCGGTTACCGAAATTCAGTTCGACGGATTCATCTTTCCGGCGTTCGACCAGATCACCAGCCAGCTAGCAAAGTTGCAGAACCGCAGCGAGGGTTTCTTGAACATGCCGGTGGTTATCCGTGTGCCTTACGGTGGCGGAATCGGTGCGGTTGAACACCACAGCGAAAGCCCAGAGGCTTACTTCGCACACACTCCAGGTCTGCGCGTGATCAGCCCGAGCACTCCGAACGATGCCTACTGGATGATTCAGCAGGCCATCGAGTCAACTGACCCAGTTCTATTTTTCGAACCGAAGCGTCGCTACTGGCAGAAGGGTGCGGTCAATCTTGACGCAGCACCGGGATCGATGCACCAAGCTCGCGTTGTTGTTCCTGGCAACGATGTCACTTTGGTTGCTTATGGTCCGATGATGAACGTTGCCCTTCAAGCTGCAGCACTCGGTGCCGAAGAAGGCAAGAGCATCGAAGTCATCGACATTCGCTCAATGTCACCAATTGATTTTGCAACCATCGTCGAGTCGGTCAAGAAAACTGGTCGACTAGTTATTGCTCACGAAGCCAACACTTTCGTTTCTGTTTCTTCAGAAATCGCAGCTCGAGTTTCTGAGCTCGCTTTCTATCACCTCGAAGCACCAGCGATTCGCGTTGGTGGTTTTGACGTTCCTTATCCGGCGGCGAAACTCGAAGAGCAGTTCTTGCCAGACGCAGATCGCATTCTCGATGCGATCGATCGAGCTTTGGCTTTCTAGGAGACAACATGAGTCAGCTCGCGTATTTCAATTTGCCAGACGTCGGCGAAGGTCTCACCGAAGCAGAAATCGTTTCGTGGAAAGTTCAGCCGGGCGACCGAGTCGCGGTTAACCAAATCATTGTTGAAATCGAAACAGCAAAGTCACTCGTTGAATTGCCTTGCCCGTTCGAAGGTGTTGTCGCAGAACTTTTTGCACGCGAAGGCGAAACCGTCGAAGTTGGTCGCCCAATTATTTCTGCAACAGTTTCTGACGGTGCAGTTGGCGCAACCGCGACGTCTTCGATTCCGGTGATCTCACCTGAGATTGCTCAGAGCGCACACGAGGCTGTAGCCGAAGCGGCAGCATCGCTCTCGCAAGAAGAAACCATGAAGCCCCTAGTTGGCTATGGCGTCTCGAACCACGCGGGCCAATCGCGTCGCCGCGGTCGCGTGATGTCGCCGGCACCGGTTGTTGCCCCGAACACGAGCGCTATCCCAGTGATTCCTGGCGCACCGGCCACAGGCTTGATTAGCGTCGTTGCTTCAAGCGAGCAGGTCATCGCGAAGCCACCAATTCGCAAGCTTGCCAAAGACCTAGGCGTTGACCTCTCGAAGGTTGTGCCAACCGGAATGGCTGGCGAGGTAACTCGCGAAGACGTTCTCGGCGGCGCTCAGCAGGCGAGCGTGTTCAGAAACCTTTCGACTCCAGAGGCACCAACCGAGCGCGAAGAGCGAATTCCGGTTAAGGGTGTTCGCAAGGCAATCGCAAGCGCGATGGTCAAGTCGGCTTTCACCGCTCCGCATGTGAGCATCTTCGTGGACGTCGATGCCACTCGCACCATGGAATACGTCAAGCGCCTCAAGGCATCAACAGACTTCGCTGGCGTCAAGGTCACTCCGCTTTTGATTATGGCCAAAGCCATGATCTGGGCGGTACGCCGAAACCCGACCGTGAACTCAACCTGGACAGACGAAGAGATCATCGTTCACAACTTCGTGAACTTCGGTGTTGCCGCTGCAACGCCTCGCGGCTTGATTGTTCCAAACATCAAAGATGCCGACCAGATGTCGATGCTCGAACTTGCGAAGGCAATCGAACAGCTCGCGGCCACTGCCCGCGAAGGCCGCACGACTCCTGCAGACATGGCAAACGGAACCATCACCATCACCAACATCGGTGTCTTCGGTGTTGACACCGGAACCCCAATCTTGAACCCAGGTGAAGTTGGCATCGTGGCCCTTGGTTCGATTCGCCCGAAGCCATGGGTGGTCAATAACGAAATCGTGATTCGCCAGGTGACCACAATCGGTGCAACCTTCGATCACCGCGTGGTCGACGGAGACGTTGCCTCGCGCTTCGTGCAAGACGTTGCATCGGTCATCGAAGAGCCGGCGCTTCTGCTCGACTAGCAGTTATTGACAATCGTTCTCAATAAGTCTTAGTCTTAGCCTCTAATAGGGAGGCAAAACCATGGCTCAAAACGACCACGGCGACATTTCAGTTTTCGAAGAAGCTTGGAGCATCTTCACCGACCCGGCGCACATCATGGCCGAACTTGGCTGGACAATCATCCAAGACGTGGTTCTGATCTGGTTGCTCTACGGAACTCTCTGGAAGAAAGTCATCTTGCCGAGACTTCACGAGAAGTTTGACAAAGAACACGCCATCGAGCACCACGACGAAGACAACCACCAGATCTAGCAACCGATAATGGCTGATCTAAAGCGCAGAAATACTCGCCAGAAAGACGCCGTCAGGCACGCACTTGGCGAGGCAATTGGCTTCGTTAGCGCCCAGCAGCTGCACCAGGTGCTCAAGAACCACGGAAGCACCATTGGCCTTGCCACGGTTTATCGAGCCCTGGCCGACTTGGCCGAGGCCGGCGAGGCTGACTCGCTGCAATCCAAGGATGGTGAGCTGCTCTATCGGGCCTGCACCACCAGCCACCATCACCACCTAATCTGCCGGGCCTGCGGCACCACCGTCGAGATCGAAGCCGAGAAGGTTGAGAAGTGGGCAGACGAGGTAGCCAGCGCACACGGATTCACCCAGCCGAGCCACACAATCGACATTTTCGGCACCTGTTCGGCCTGCCAATAATCCGTGAAAAATTAAGCCCAAAAGGCTTGAATTTTTTATTCTCGGGCTTGCTTAAGCCCTGAATTTTCGCCTAAACTTGCAAAGTTGCTATTGCGACCGAATTCATCAAGCCTTTGAACTCTCTGTTCTGATGGCTTGCCCTCTAAAGGAGAACCAAATGGCTGCGTATTGCCAGGTGACTGAGACCGGACCACAGTTCGGGCACCACGTCTCGCACGCTCAGAACAAGACCAAGCGTCGCTTCAACCCGAACATTCAGAAGAAGACTTACTTCGTTCCATCGTTGAAGCGCAACGTAACCCTCACCCTTTCAGCTCGCGGCATCAAGGTAATTGACGTTCGCGGCATCGAGGCCGTAGTTGCCGAGCTAAAAGCTCGTGGCGAGAAGATCTAAGGAGATCTAGAAAATGGCTAAGAAAGACAAGGACATCCGTCCAATCATCAAGCTTCGTTCGACCGCCGGAACTGGTTACACCTACGTAACCAAGAAGAACCGTCGCAACGACCCAGACCGCATCGTGTTGAAGAAGTACGACCCAGTTGTACGCCAGCACGTCGAATTCCGCGAGGAGCGCTAAAAATGGCTAAGAAAAGCAAGATCGCTAAAAACGAGCAGCGCAAAGTAATCGTTGAGCGTTACGCAGAGAAGCGCCTCGCACTGAAGAAGGCTTTGGTTGACCCTAACTCAACCGACGCACAGCGCGAAGAGGCTCGTCTAGGCCTACAGAAGCTTCCACGCAATGCATCACCAGTTCGCGTTCGCGGACGTGACGCAATCGATGGTCGTCCACGTGGATTCCTCGCAAAGTTCGGTGTTTCTCGTGTTCGCTTCCGCGACATGGCTCACAAGGGCGAGCTTCCAGGCATCACCAAGTCTTCTTGGTAATCCAAAAGTTTTAACGAAACCCCAGTCCAAGCGGCTGGGGTTTTCGCTATTTAAGGTCATTTTTAGCCTTTTTTCGGGCGAAACGCCTCGAAATCCGCGTCGCAACACGCCGAGAGGCTAGCATTGGCGCAGAACTACACGGATGTAGTTTGTTTTTTGACTAAACGTCAATTACGCATTAAGAGTCCAGGAGGACACCATGTCAGCACTAAACAAGGGCGAGCTCGTAGCAGCTATCGCTGAGCAGACCGGCGAGTCACAGGCTGCAGTCAACCGTGTTGTTGACGCATTCTTTGACACCATTTCAAAGACCGTAGCTAAGGGTGGCAAAGTCACCATTCCTGGTTGGTTGTCAGTAGAGAAGGGTCACCGCGCTGCTCGTCAGGGCCGTAACCCACAGACTGGTGCAACTATCCAGATCCCTGCAGCGAACACCGTAAAGGTTTCAGCAGGTTCGAAGCTTAAGGCTGCTGTTAAGTAGTCATCTGTTTCAAGAAGAGGCGTCGACTTCGGTCGGCGCCTTTTCGCTTAACTTAGGCTTAGTGCGTGAACGCTAAACAACCAATCATCAACGCAAGAGTTGTTTCGCTTTTCTTTTTCACACTCGCAGCACTCGCACTCGGCGCGACAGTCGCAATTCAAATTGGCGGCGCTGCAAAACCATTCACACTCTTAGACCCGGGTGATTTAGTTCGCTGGGGTCTGCCGCTTTCGCGAGCATTCTTGGATGTCACCATGGCGACGACTATCGGCGCACTCGCAATCGCAGCTTTCGTTTTTTCTGAAGGCTCGGCAAAACTACGCACAACTATGAACATCGCCGCAGGTGCATCGGTGCTCTGGGTCATCAGCGGAATGCTCTCAATTAACTTCACTTATCTCAATGTGACTGGTCTTGCATTCAACACCGAGCAGAGCTACGGAGCCGGTCTCTGGCAATTCGTGACGCAGGTTGATCTCGGAATCTACCTATCGCTCAGTTTGGTCGGAGCGCTTGTCGTTTCGATTTTGGCGATTGCCTCTCAGCGACTAACCGCCGCGGCCATTGCGACCGCAGTTGGGTTTCTATCGCTTGTGCCAATTGCGCTAACTGGCCACGCCTCTGGCACCGCCAATCACTCAATGGCCGTCAACTCGCTCGGCCTTCACCTGCTCGCGGTGACCCTTTGGGTCGGTGGCCTGATCACGCTTGCATTGGTCAGAGTGCGTCGAGACGTTAGTGGCGAAGAGGTCGCCCGCTTCTCTTCGATTGCTTTGTTTAGCTTTGCCCTCGTGCTTGTGTCTGGCCTGATCAACGCACAACTGAGAATCGGCTCAGTCGAGAACTGGTTGTCTAACTACGGCTTTCTTGTGCTCCTGAAGATTGGCGCGCTCGCGGTGCTCGGTGTCTTTGGTGCGCTCTATCGCCGCCGGTTGATTGCCCGCATCGACCAGCAGCCAAGCGCGTTCTGGCGCGTGGTTGGCGCAGAGGTTGCGGTTATGGCCGCGGCTGTCGGCATCGCCGCCGCGCTGAGCCG
>JBEGTK010000037.1:0-6272 GCA_041179445.1 Actinomycetota bacterium
GACGACAGCGCCTATGCGGTTGCCCCTGGAATCGTTGGCAAGCCAGATGGCTCTGCGTATCGCGTCTACACCCCGTTCTACAAAGCTTGGCTCAACTTTGCATCAGCGCCGCCCGTTGCGATCAGCAGCGCGGGTCACGAGTGGATCGAACCCATGGAGTGCATGGGTCGCCCCGCAGCTTCGGCTTCGATTGATCGTGAAATTCGAGCGGGAGAAGCATTCGCATTGCGCACTCTCGATCGTTTCATCTCGCGAGCTCTCAGCAAGTATGACGAGCAGCGCAATCGTGCAGACCTAAGCGGAACCTCGCATCTTTCGCACGCGCTAGCCCACGGTGAAATTCACCCGAGAACTATTTTGGCCAAGTTGTCTAGCAGTAACGCAGAAATAGTTTTTGCAAAAGAAATTTGCTGGCGCGAGTTTTACGCAGACGTTTTGTTTAGAAACCCTAACTCTCTCAATGATTATTACGAACCACGTTTTGCTCAGATGCGATATGACAAGGGTGAAGAAGCTGAGCGAAAACTAGAAGCATGGAAGCGCGGAGAAACCGGTTTTCCGATGGTCGACGCCGGCATGCGGCAACTTCTCGCTGATGGTTGGATGCACAATCGCGTGCGCATGATTGTCGCATCGTTCTTGGTGAAAGACTTGCATCTCGAGTGGCAGCAAGGTGCAGCTCACTTCGAAGAATTCTTGACTGACTTTGACCCTGCATCGAATTCGCACGGCTGGCAGTGGACTGCCGGAAGCGGAACAGATGCGAGCCCGTATTACCGCGTTTTTAATCCGATATTGCAGGGATACAAGTTTGATCCGAATGGTGACTACGTTCGCAAATATGTCGAAGAACTACGACACATCGATGGTCCCGAAGTGCACGAGCCTTGGAATCTGTTAGCTGGCTATTCACACGGATACCCGCAGCCAATAGTCGATCACGCCGCAGAACGTGAAGAGGCTTTAGTGAGACTTGCCGAGATTAAGAAGCCTGTCGACTAAAGACAATCGCTGCAATTTGTTCAGCGGGACTTTCTCGTCTGAACTAAAAGTGAAGAAGCGGATCGATTGCGACTGCCACAAACAAAAGAGTTAGGTAGCTAATCGATCCGTGAAATAGTCGCATCGGGTTTTTGACTTCGCCGCGCATACCTTCGCGATAAAGGCGGTAGCTCTCAAACATGAACCAGAATCCAGAAATCACTGCGACGCCTGTATAGATCCAGCCCATGTCGCCAAGCGGAATTAACAAGAGGCTAGAGACAACCATCGCCCAGGCATAAAGCACGATTTGAATTGCCACGGTCGCCGAATTTCTAACAACCGGCAACATAGGCACGCCTGCCGCTGCGTAATCTGCCTTGTATCGCATTGATAGCGGCCAGTAGTGCGGTGGAGTCCAGAGAAAAATCACCAAGAAGAGCATCCAAGCAGCCGGTGAGAGATCGCCGGTTACGGCCGCCCACCCTATAAGCACCGGCATTGCTCCCGCTGCCCCGCCCCAGACGATGTTCTGAGGAGTTCTGCGCTTTAGCAACAGCGTGTAGATGAATACGTAGAACAAAATGGCGGCAAGCGACAGCAAGGCGCTTAGCCAGTTGACCAGGAGGCCCAACCAGAGCACAGAGGCAACGCCGATTATCCATGCGAAGCGGTAAGCCTCTGTTTTGGTCAATTCGCCGGTTACCAACGGGCGCTTGCTCGTGCGGCCCATTAGGTGATCGATGTCAGCGTCTAGATAGCAGTTGAAGGCGTTCGCCGAGCCGGCGCTTAGAGCGCCGCCAACCAGCGTCGCCAGTACGAGCCAGAGGTTTGGCACACCACGCTGGGCCAAGATCATGGTTGGAACGGTGGTGATGAGCAGCAATTCGATAACTCGAGGCTTGGTAAGTGCCAAATATGCCTTGGCCTTGACCGCAAGGCCGAGTTTGGCCGATTTTACTTGGGTTTTTGGTGAATTGCTCATCTCGCTCAAGTCTAAGCGAATTGCCCCGCCGCCTATTCCTGCAACCTCCCGGGCTGCAATTAGAATTGAGGCGTATCCGCAGAGGCCGAATTCTCAGGCCCACCCCTTGGTAAAGAAGCCAAAACTAATTAGCAATCCCAATTAATGAAGGAGCTGTTTTGTCAGCATTCCAATGGACCGACCTTGATTCAAAGGCTGTCGATACCGCACGCGTTCTTGCAGCAGACGCTGTAGAAAAGGTTGGCAACGGCCACCCTGGAACCGCAATTTCACTAGCACCTGTCGCCTATTTGCTTTTCAACAAGGTGATGCGTCACGATCCAAGTGACGAGCGTTGGCTAGGTCGCGACCGATTCATTCTCTCGGTCGGTCACAGCTCACTTACTTTGTACAACCAGCTTTATCTGCACGGATACGGCCTAGAGCTCGACGACTTGAAAGCGCTGCGCACTTGGGGTTCACTCACTCCGGGTCACCCGGAGTTTGGGCACACAAAGGGTGTCGAAATTACCACTGGCCCGCTAGGTCAGGGTCTCGCCTCTGCGACTGGTTTTGCTTATTCGGCTCGCTTCGAGCGCGGTCTCTTTGACCCGAAGGCACCTGCCGGAACTTCGCCGTTCGATCACTTTGTCTATGTGATTGCCGGCGACGGCGACATGCAAGAGGGCGTAACCGCTGAGGCTGCATCGCTTGCCGGTCACCAGAAACTCGGAAACCTAGTAGTTATTTATGACTCAAACCAGATTTCGATCGAAGACGACACCGACATTTCATTCACCGAATCTGTGAATGACCGTTACCAGGCATATGGCTGGCACACCCAGACCGTTGACTGGAAGAAAACCGGCAACTATGTCGAAGACATCGCTGAACTCTATGCGGCAATCGAGCGAGCTAAGGCAGAGACAGACAAACCTTCGCTAATTATTCTTCGCACCATCATCGGTTGGCCTTCGCCAAAGAAGCAGAACAGTGGCAAGATTCACGGCTCTGCCCTAGGTGCAGAAGAACTTGCAGGTTTGAAGACCGCTCTTGGTTTTGACCCTGAGAAGACTTTTGAAGTTGCAGATGACGTGATCGCACACACGCGTGGTTACCAGAAGCACGCAGATAAGGTTCGCGCACAGTGGCAGGCATCATTCGATGCATGGGCAAGCGAGAACATCGAGGCTAAGCACCTGCTAGACCGAGTCGTTTCGGGCAAGGCACCAGCTGAGCTCGAGTCGGCACTGCCTGCCTTTGAAGGCGGCACAGAGGTGTCTACCCGCGCCGCTTCTGGCAAGGTAATCAACGGCATCGCGGCTGTAATGCCTGAACTTTGGGGCGGCTCTGCCGACCTAGCCGAGTCGAACCTAACAACCATCAACGGTGCAAAGTCGTTTATTCCTGCCGAATGGTCGACTCACGAATGGAGCGGTGACCAGTATGGCCGCGTGCTTCACTTCGGAATTCGCGAGCACGCGATGGGTGCAATCTTGAACGGCATCGCATTGCATGGCAACACTCGTGCCTTTGGTGGAACATTCTTGATCTTCAGCGACTACATGCGACCTGCAGTTCGTTTAGCCGCACTCATGAAGGTGCCAAGCATTTTCGTCTGGACCCACGACTCTGTTGCTCTAGGTGAAGATGGCCCAACCCACCAGCCAATTGAACAGCTTGCTACCTTGCGAGCTATTCCTCAGCTAGACATCGTGCGACCAGGCGACGCAAACGAAACCGCATATGCCTGGAAGACCATGCTCGAGCGACGCGAAGGCCCGGCAGGCATTGCGCTTACTCGACAGAACATCCCAGTATTCAAACGCGGTGAAGCAGATTCAACCGGAGCAGTTTTTGCCGGCGCTGAACTAACTGCCAAGGGTGCATACACATTGGTCGATGCAGCAAATGCAAAACCAGAACTGATCATCATTGCTACCGGTTCAGAAGTTCAACTTGCTGTAGCCGCACGCGAAGAACTCGAAGCCAAGGGAATTTCAACTCGCGTTGTTTCTGCTCCTTGCCTCGAATGGTTCGACGAACAGAGCGAGTCATATCGCGAGAGCGTTTTGCCTTCATCGGTTAAGGCACGTGTTTCAGTAGAAGCCGGACTAAGCCTCGGCTGGAGCAAGTACGTTGGTCCATTCGGCCGAAGCGTCTCGCTTGAGCACTTCGGTGCTTCAGCCGATTACAAGACTCTCTTCCGTGAATTCGGAATCACCACCGAGAACGTTGTCGCTAAGGCGCACGAATCTCTAGCAGCTGCTAAATAAGACTTAGAGAAAGCAAATCAAATGAACAGTCCCCTCGCACAACTAGCAGCAAATGGCGTAAGCATCTGGCTAGACGATCTATCTCGCACCCGCATTCGCTCTGGCCAACTGAAAGAACTAATCAGTTCTCGTTCGGTCAGCGGTGTTACAACTAACCCGACCATCTTTGCCGGAGCGCTCTCGAAGGGCGAAGGCTACGGCGAACAACTAGCTGAGCTTGCCTCTGCTGGCGCAGACGCATCAAAGGCCGTATTCGAAATCACAACTCAAGATGTTGCAGAGGCATGCGACATTTTCAGAGGCGTCTATGACGCCACCGGCGGTTTTGACGGCCGCGTTTCAATCGAGGTCGAGCCTGGGCTTGCTCACGACGCACAGGCAACCATTCTTCAGGCGAAGCAACTGTTCGCAAAGGTTGACCGTGAGAACGTCATGATCAAGATTCCAGCAACCAAGGCCGGACTAACCGCGATCACCGAGGTAATCGCAGAGGGCATCAGCGTTAACGTGACGCTTATCTTCTCGCTTCAGCGCTACCGCGAGGTAATCGATGCCTACATCACCGGAATCGAAAAAGCCAAGGCCAACGGTCACGACGTTTCGAAGATTCACTCTGTTGCTTCTTTCTTTGTCTCTCGAGTTGATCTAGAGATCAACAAGCGTCTAGATTCAATCGGCACCACAGACGCTCTTGGCATTAAGAACAAGGCTGCGCTTGCAAACGCGCGTCTTGCCTACCAACTGTTCGAGCAGTCTTTTGCTGCTGACCGCTGGGCTGTGCTTGCAGCAGCTGGAGCGAACGTGCAGCGCCCGCTCATGGCTTCAACCGGAGTCAAAGACCCCGCTCTTCTAGACACGCTCTATGTAACCGAACTTGTTGCTCCACAGTTGGTGAACACTATGCCTGAGAAGACCATGGAGGCCGTTTTTGATCACGGCGTTGTTCCGGCAAACTCGATCACCAATCGCTATGAAGAAGCCAACATGATTTTGCTCGCTGTCGCAGCCTGCGGTGTTGACTATGACGACGTGACCGATTTGCTAGAACGCGAAGGCGTAGAGAAGTTCATTATTTCGTGGAACGAATTGCTTGAATCAGTAACCGGCGCCCTTGCGTCAGCAAAGTAGGAATCAATTGTCAACTCTAAAAGTTGTCGCAGGCGGTTCAGCCGCTGCTGCTGTAGCAGAAAACATTGACGCGCTGGTCGCCGACAAGGTGGCATCGCGCATCGCCGCCAAAGACTTCACCCTATGGGGCAAAGATGCTGAGGCAGAATCGTCTATTCGCCTTGGCTGGGTAACCTCGGCAGTCGACTCGCAGCCGCTTGTCGATTCGATCATCGAACTGCGTGAAGAGTTCAAGGCCAAGGGGGTAACCCGCTTTGTTCTCTGTGGCATGGGCGGTTCTTCGCTCGCGCCAGAGGTTATCACCCGCACCGCCGGTGTCGAGCTCGTGGTCTTAGATTCGACTAATGCCGATCAGGTTGGTGCTGCTCTAGCCGGAGACCTCACCAAGACCGCGGTAGTGGTTTCTTCAAAGTCGGGTTCGACAGTAGAGACAGACTCACAGAAGAGAATTTTCGAAAATGCCTTCACCGAAGCTGGCATCGACAAGACCGACCGCATCGTTATTGTTACTGATCCTGGCTCACCTATGGAAAAAGCTGCGCAAGCCGATGGCTATCGCATCTTCAACGCCGATGCCACCGTTGGCGGTCGCTACAGCGCACTAACCGCTTTTGGGTTGGTTCCGTCAGGGCTTGCCGGCGCAGACATTCAGGCCTTGCTTGACTCTGCAAACTCGGCAGCACCTTTGCTTGCTTCAGACAGTGCCGATAACCCAGCACTTATTCTTGGCGCAGCACTCGGTGCTACCCCTGGCGAATATGGAACACGCGACAAAATCGGAATCGTCGATGACGGAACTTCGATTGTTGGCTTCGGTGACTGGGCAGAACAGTTGATTGCTGAATCTACCGGAAAACTTGCAAAAGGCATCTTGCCAGTCGTGCTCAACCCAAACAGTGCAGAACTGCACAGTGGTTTGGCTG
>JBEGTK010000038.1:0-6269 GCA_041179445.1 Actinomycetota bacterium
TGCTAGCGCTGTTGCTGCTAATTTGCGAATCACTCTTCGGCCCTCGCCCACTCGATAACTTTTCGCGCGAGGCGTTTTTCGTTTTCGTGAGTCAGTTGCTTTTCGAGTTCGTCGAGTGAGAACCAGCGAACGTCAACAGCTTCTTGGTCTGGATCGTTTTCGACGGTGAGCTCGCCACCGGTTTGCTGCATCAAGAAATGGTGAACGGTTTTCACAACTGTTTTCTCTGGCGTCTGAAATTCGTAGCGAATGTCTCCGAGGTGTTCGAGAATGTCGACCTCGAGACCGGTCTCTTCGGCGATCTCTCGAACCGCGGCTTGCTCGATAGTTTCGTCGCCTTCGGGGTGACCTTTCGGAACGCACCAGTCGATTCGACCGCCGCGATTGAGACGCCCGATCAGGGCCACTCGCAAACTGCCGTCTGAGCAGAGAACGAAACCTCCGGCAGAAGTCTCGGGCACCCGTGGTCGGGTCGTGCCTCGCTGCCGTTCGCTCATAAAGCAAAGTTTAAGCCTTCGACCAAGCCGCACCCTGTGGCACGATTGAGAGCATGCAGAGCGTGGCCGAGGCACTGGCGAATCTTGAGGCAAACCTCGATTCGCCGCTATTTGCCAAACTCGGCGAACGATTCGCCGACGCCGGTCATGAGTTAGCCCTGGTTGGCGGGCCGGTGCGCGACGCGATTCTTGGGCGCAAGGCTCCAGACCTCGACTTCACGACCACCGCCACCCCAGACGAGACTCTTGCCATAATCAAGCCGATTGTTGATGCCCACTGGGATATCGGACGCGAATTCGGCACTATTGGCGCTCGAATTGGTGATGACCAGATCGAAATCACTACTTATAGAGCAGACAAATACGACCGCGATAGCCGCAAGCCCGAGGTTGCCTTTGGAAAGGACCTGACCGAAGACCTGCTCCGCCGCGACTTCACAGTCAACGCCATGGCCATTCGCCTGCCAGAACGCACCTTTGTCGACCCATTTAGCGGCCTTCGCGACCTGATGGATGGAGTGATTCGCACTCCTGGCAAGCCAGAAGACTCGTTTAGCGACGACCCACTTCGCATGATGCGTGCGGCTCGCTTCACATCGCAGCTCGGCTTCGAGATCGAGCAGGCGACCTTCGACGCCATGCAGGCCATGGCCTCACGCATCGAGATCATTTCGGCAGAGCGCATCCAAGCTGAATTCGTCAAGCTAATGCTCGGCAAGAACCCGCGCCTCGGCCTCGAAACCCTAGTGGCTAGCGGCCTCGCGGCCCTCGTGCTGCCTGAATTGCCTGCCCTCAAGCTCGAGGTTGATGAACACCACCACCACAAGGATGTCTTCGAGCACACCCTGACCGTGGTCGAGCAGGCGATTGACTACGAAAAGGACTACGGCCTAGAGCCTGACTTCATTTTGCGTTTCGCCGCCCTGATGCACGACGTTGGCAAGCCAGCAACCCGCAAACTCGAGCCGGGCGGCGGGGTCTCGTTCTATCACCACGATTTGGTTGGCGCGAAGCTCGCCAAGAAGCGCATGAAAGAACTGCGTTTCGACAACGACAGCATCAAGGCGGTCAGCCTGTTGATTGAGCTGCACCTGCGTTTCTTTGGTTACAGCGACCAGGCCTGGACAGACTCGGCCATTCGTCGTTATGTTCGCGACGCCGGCGACCAGCTGGTTCGCCTGCACGCCCTGACCCGCGCCGACGTGACCACCCGCAACAAGCGCAAGGCCGATCGCCTGGCCCACGCCTATGACGACCTCGAGCAGCGCATCGCCGTTATCGCCGAGCAAGAGCAACTCGACGCAATGCGCCCAGACCTGAGTGGCGAAGACATCATGCGCATCCTTGATTTGAAACCGTCGCGCGAAGTCGGCGAGGCCTATAACTACCTGCTTGAACTGCGCATCGAAGAAGGCCAACTAGGCCCGGATGAGGCAGAAAAACGCTTGCTCGCCTGGTGGAATAGCCGCTAACAATTCGATTAAGAATCTTTTCGACCCCAAGTAACTTCGCTTAAGCGAACTATCTTTAGAGCAACTAATCTCGAGGGGCTCGAAAATGTCGACTAAAAAAGTATTTCAACTGTTCTTAGCTGCGGTCGTTGCGATCTCCACAGTTCCACTTTTTGCGACAGCGGCTAAAGCTGCTGATGTAACACCGCTAGGAGTAACACAGTTTGCCGCGGGTGACGCAGTTGTGTTCGATAACGTTCTCGACTCACAGGGCAACGTTTATACGGCGACGGTATTTAAAGGCGCACTCACCGTAGGTGGAGTCACGTACTCGAGCCCGTCGACATCTTCTGTTCTAGTCACGAAATCAACTTCAACGATGGTTCCAGTTTGGAGCAAGTTATTCGAAACTCAATCTGCCGGCTCTTTCGCTGTCAACCTGAGAGTGTCGCCCTCAGATGAACTCATTGTTGGAGGAATGTTCAGTGCCGCGACAATGACAGTCGATGGTGTTTCAATTAGCAAAATTGGTTCGGGCAGCGACGGCTATCTTGCAAAATTCTCGGCAACCGGAAGCCTTCAATGGTTGAAACGATTTGGCAGCGCGGGTTCTAGCTCCTACAACGGCACTGGCGGACTTGCCATTGGTGGCGACGGTTCAATTTATGCCCGCATGAGATTTGGCGACATCGTTGGAGCTGCTGCAAACGCCCTGAGTCCGTTTACGTTCACCCCTTCTGGCACGGGTGCGGCTTGGGTGGTCGTGAAGTTCAACGCCTCGGGCACCGCCGTCTGGGCAAAGCAATTGCCATCGGCATTTTTAGCGTCGTATCCACTAGACGTGAACGCTGCGGGGCAAGTTATTGTCTCGGGTTGGTTCAATGGGGCAATATCGTTTCCAATTCAAGGAACATACACGGCAATTGGGTCAGATGGAATCATCATTCAAATAAGCGCTGACGGTGCGGCATTCGACAACATTAAAGTCGCAGGCGGTTCGGGAGCCGCCAAATTTAACACTGTTCGTTATCTTTCAGACGGAAGCATTGTGACCGCGATGGAGTTCAGCTCTGACACCATCATCAACGGTGTCACTTATAACTCGAACTCTGCGGCAAACCTTATTGTGGCCAAATTTTCAGGGGCTGGCTGGGTTACGGACTGGGCAAATGTCTACGCCGGCACCGGAACGGTCGGCATCACTCACATAACCTCGTCACCAAACGATTCGATTTATGTAGCAGTCAGCAGTGTAGGTCAAGCAGGGTTTGTAACTTCAGTTGGTAACGTTCAATCAATTTTGGCCCTAGAGATAACAGGTGCAACCCGATGGATCAAGACTTGGGATTCACCTGGCGCAGCATATGCCTTCAGAATTGCGGTTAGCAACACAGAACTTTACATCGGTGGCCAAGCCGATGCGAATCTTGATTTCGGAAGCTCGGTAACAATCACAAGAAGTGCTGCTGCAACTGCTGCCAATGGAACAGACGCCTATCTACTGAGATTGTCGCTGCCGCCAGTTCAATCTGGCCCCCCGTCGTTCGTGATTCAGAAGACGTCGGCCCGGGTTGTTCAGTCGGGTCAGACCCTGAAGATCTCAGGACTCTCCATGAAGAATGTAAAGTCTGTACAAATTGGATCTTTGGCAGCCGAAATAACTGCTCAAACCGATGACTACCTTTCAGTGAAGGTGCCTTCCTTGAATGAAGGCCCGCACGAGCTAAAACTCATCGGGGACACCTACCTTCTAAACATCCAGGCAGCGCTCTCTGTTAAGGGCCTCTCAGCCAAGAGCGCCAGCGTAACTGCCAAAGCCAAGGCGATTTCACCAGCTCAGGTTGTGTTAATTCAAAATCTGGTCGGCCAGTTTAGGCAAATCACTTCAATTACCTGTTCCAGTTCTTCAAAGGCGTTGGCCGCCCAGGCCTGCCGATCGGCCATATCGCAGCGCCCAGACGCAAGAGCCCTAACAACTGTAATTCTGACTTCAGGTCAAAAACAGAGAGTCGAAATCGAGGTCAAGGGCCTCACGCGCTAATCATTTGAATTCCCTTGCTCGCCTGGTGGTCAGCAAGGTAGAGTTGTCAGGTTGCCCTCTGTGGCAACGTGCAAAACCCTCCTGTCATGGAAATCCCATGACCGTTCTAGTCCGAAGGAGGTGGGTTAGTCATGCACAAATACGAGCTAATGGTAATTCTCGATCCAGCAATCGACGAGCGCACTGTAGCTCCAAGTCTCGACAAGTTCCTCAACGTAATCCGCAATGGTGGAGGCACCATTGACAACGTTGACATTTGGGGCCGTCGTCGCTTGGCTTATGAAATCAACAAGAAGACCGAAGGCATCTACGCCATCGTCAACATGAACGCAAACTCAGCAGACGTAATCGAGCTCGACCGTCAGTTGAAGATCTCTGAAGCCGTAATGCGCACCAAGGTGCTACGCGCTGACGAAGCAGTGTTCAGCATCAAGCCAGTTGAGGTTCCTGAGGTTTCGGCCGAAGAAGCTGCAGCAGAGAAGCCAGCACGCAAGGCACCTGCAAAGGCTGCTAAGTAATCATGGCTGGTGAAGTCAACGTAACCATCGTCGGCAACCTAGGTGCCGACCCTGAGCTGCGCTACACCCAGGGTGGAATTGCAGTTGTGAGCGTGAACGTCGGTTCGACTCCTCGCACTTACAACAAGACCACCAATGCCTGGGATGACGGCGAAACCGTATGGGTTCGCTGCACCGCATGGCGTGAAGTAGCAGAGAACATCGCACAGTCGCTCACCAAGGGCACTCGCGTTGTTGTTACCGGACGCCTAAAGGCACCAAGCGCATATCAGACCGCATCAGGCGAAGCTCGCGCTTCACTTGAGCTCGAAATCGAAGAGATCGGCCCATCGTTGCGCACCGCAACCGCAGCCGTAACTCGCCGCGCTCGTGAAGCAGGCGCTGGTGCTCCAGCTGTTGCTGCAGGCGACCCATGGGGCGACGCTCCTAAGTCAAAGCCAGCAGCATCTGACGGTGGCTGGGCAAACCCAGGCGCTGGCTCAGCAGGCGCTGACGACACCCCGTTCTAACCAAAACTTTTTATTAGGAGTATTAAATGGCAGTTCTAAAAGGCGAGAAGCGCAAGCCAAATCGCAATGCTAAAAATGCGAAACTTGCACCTGTAAAGGCAATCAAGGTTGGCGTGATCGATTACAAAGACATCGCAACCCTTCGCAAGTTCGTTTCAGACCGCGGCAAGATTCGTTCACGTCGCATCACTGGCGTCTCTGTTCAAGAGCAGCGCCTCATCGCCAAGGCCGTAAAGAACGCACGCGAGATGGCTCTAATGCCATACGCCGGTGCGGGCCGCTAAGGAGTAATTGAATGTCAAAGCTAATTCTGACCAACGAGGTAACAGGCCTCGGCTCAGCAGGCGATGTTGTTGAGGTTAAGAACGGTTACGCACGTAACTACCTTCTTCCTCGCGGTTTCGCAGTTCTATGGAGCAAGGGTGGCGAGAAGCAGGTCGACCAGATCAAGGCTGCTCGCAGCGCTCGCGCACTGGCTACCGTTGAAGAAGCACAGACCCTAAAGGCTCGTCTTGAAGAGAAGGCAATTCGCCTTGTCGTTAAGGCTGGCGTTGGCGGTCGTCTATTCGGTGCCGTAAAGACCGCTGACATCGTTGCTGCTGTTGCAGCTGCCGGTGTTGGTGAGCTTGACAAGAAGAAGGTTGAAATCACCGCGCCAATTCGTTCGACCGGAGAGCACACCGCTACCGTTCGTTTGAACAGCGACGTGGTTGCAAAGATCACCCTTCAGGTTGTCGGCAAGAAGTAATTCTTCGACCAAGACTCGACGAAAAACGGGCTCCGCTTGGGGCCCGTTTTTTGCTTTAAAACAGCCCCAAAATCGCTCATAACTTTCGACCCTAACTTGAGGGTTGAATGGGCCTGGATACCGCATAAATAAAGGGAAGTCGGCCTGTGTCGCGACCCCGAAAAATGCCCCCTTCGAGGGTAGAATTTGAGTGTTAGCCACCCCGAATTTCAGTCGGTTTTTGAACCGCTTTTCAGTGGGCCTAATCCAGCAAAAAGGAGCACCAACTAAATATGTCTAAGCAAGAAAATACTTATGACGCCGGCAATATCCAGGTCCTTGAAGGGCTTGAGGCCGTGCGCAAACGCCCGGGCATGTACATCGGCTCCACTGGTCCTCGTGGTCTTCACCACCTCGTTTATGAAATCGTCGACAACGCCGTAGACGAATCTCTCGCCGGCTACTGTGACACGATCAACGTCACCATCACCAAGGATGGCTGGATTCGCTGTGAAGACAACGGCCG
>JBEGTK010000039.1:0-6261 GCA_041179445.1 Actinomycetota bacterium
CCAATCGGTTGGGTTGCGCTCGCACTAATTCTGGTCGCTGTTGTTCTTGTCGGTTTTGTTCCAGGTGCAGACGTTCGACTGCCATCTGCGAAAGGCCTCTTCTTCGCAACCATCGCGGGCGCAGGCATCGGAACAATTCTGATCGTCTTGAAATACTCACCGACTGACAGCGGAATGGCCTCGATTCTGGTCATGCGTTTGGTTAGTGCGATCTTTCTGAACTTCGTTTTGATTGCCGTATGGCTGCGAAATCGCACCAAGAACGAATCTTCGGTGCGCGAGGGTGTGGCGGGCAAGTTTTGGTGGGCGGTTGTAGCAGCAGGTGTATTCGACTCGAGCGCGAACATCTTCTTCACGCTGGCCTTGCGCTCTGGTTCGCTTTCTGTGGTGAGCGTGCTTACCGCTCTCTATCCGCTTGGCACGATCATCCTTGCTCGCTTGGTTTTGAAAGAGCGAATCGCAAAGGTGCAGATGGTTGGTGTTCTGCTTGCTCTCGGCGGTTCGGCCATTCTTGCCGTAGCCTAAAGCAATGACAAAAACCCCAAATCGCTGGATTGGCCTTGTATTTATTTCGATGGCCATCTCACTGGTCATCATCGATGGCACCATCGTCAACACAATCTTCCCTGCCATCATCAAAGACTTGGTGCTGACCAGCACAGACATTCAGTGGGTTCAAGAGAGCTACGTGCTTGTCTTCGCTTCACTTCTTTTGGTTTGGGGTTCGCTAGCCGACCGCATTGGTCGCCGTCGCATGCTGATCATCGGTCTAGCGATTTTCGTGCTTGCTTCTGTGTGGGCCGGAACCACCGATAGCGCTCAGTCAATGATTCTTGCTCGCATCGTTCAGGGTTTTGGCGGCGCAATGGTTTTGCCGACAACTCTCTCTTTGGTTAACGCAAACTTTCAGGGCAAAGAGCGCGGAATCGCTTTTGCCGTTTGGGGTGCAACCATCGGTGGAATGGTTGCGATTGGTCCGGTTCTCGGCGGTTGGCTAACCACCGTTGATTGGGTTCTCGACTTCGGTTCAGTAGTCGTCGACACCTGGCGCTGGGCTTTTGCAATCAACTTGCCACTCGGCATCTTGGTAATCATCGGGCTCTTAATTTTTGTCAACGAGTCGAAGCAAGAGCAGCGCGAAGGTGGCCTCGACATCGTCGGCGCGCTTCTTTCTGTTGTGATGTTCGGCACTTTGGTTTTCGGTCTCATCGAAGGTCGCGTTTACGGTTGGTGGAACCAAACCGACAACGTCTTCAAGCTTGGTGACTTCTCTTGGCCAACAGACACGGTTTCTGTAATTCCGGTTGCGCTTGCTGTGTCAGTCGTCTTCACTGTGATCTTCGTTCTTTGGGAGCGCGCTCGTGAAAAGGCTCACAAGAATGTTCTTCTAGACCTTCGTCTCTTCAACGTCGCTTCATTTAGAAACGGCTCGATTGCAGCACTCATTATTTCGATGGGTGAATTTGGTTTGCTATTTGCGATTCCGCTTTGGTTGCAAAACGTTGACGGCCTAAACGCCCTCTCGAGCGGTTTGGTCTTGCTATGGCTCGCAGGCGGTGCCTTCTTGGCTTCAGCCGTCGGTGGCGCAATGTCAGGCCGCGTCTCGCCTGTTACCGCGGTTCGCCTCGGTGTTGCGCTCGAAATGATTGCAGTTTGCGGCATCGCCATTGGCGCAGCGACAACCACCGGATGGCAAGGCATCGCAGGCTACCTATTCATCTATGGAATCGGTGTCGGTCTAGCTACCGCCCAGCTGACCGGCGTAATCATGGTCGACGTTCCGATGGACAAGATTGGTCAGGCTTCAGGTTCACAGAGCACCGTTCGCCAGATCGGTTCTGCTCTTGGCATCGCGGTTCTCGGAACCGCTTTGTTTACAAGCACTCAGCTAGCAGTTGCGACCAACATCGAAGAACTATCAGTGTTCAAGGGTGCACCAGAAGCACAGGTTAAGGTGTTTGCAGACAACACCGCGCAGTTGGTTGTCGATTCTGCCGGTGCAATCTTGCCAACGATGCCCCAGTACTTGCAGTCAATCGGTATGCCAGAAGATCTAGCAACCGACATTCAGATTCAGGCCCGCGAAGGCTTCACCGAGGGTGTTAAAACCACAGGATGGGTTGCCGGCGGTTTCTTGGCTCTCGGCTTGCTCTCGACTTTCAACTTGGGTGCTCGTCGCAAAAAGACCGACCTCAAGAAGTAGCAACTTCGCAATAAAGAAAGCTAGCGATGCAACTCACGCCGCGTGCAATCTCACTGACATTTGTTGGTGGCGCACTCGGCACACTTTTGCGCTGGCTGCTCGGTGAAACTTTTGACATGGTCGCAATGCTTTGGGTTGCAAACATCCTTGGCACTTTGCTTCTCGGTTTCATAAACACTCACGTTTGGTTCGATCACGATAACCGCAAAGCTCTTTGGGCAGTCGGCTTTTGCGGTGGCTTCACGACGATGAGTGGACTCGCGGTATGGCAGCTCTATGGCACATTCAATTGGTTTGCCATCGCGGCGATGCTTGCACTCGGCCTGCTCGCATACTTCGCAGGTTCTGCTATTGGTTCACGGATGAGCGCGAAATGAACACGCTTGCACTTGGTCTTGGCGTCGCACTGTTCGGCGGCTTTGCGTCGGTGCTTCGTTTGGCGTTGAGCCGGTGGACCGGATGGCTTCCATGGGGCATTCTGTTTGCCAACACCACGGCCTCTTTGCTCGCGGGCTTCGAGCTGATCGGCACGCAGACACCTAACCCTTTGGTAGTTGCTGGCATTTGCGGTGGGCTGTCGACCTTCAGCACCTTCGCTGGCCAGACCGTCGAATTCGCAAAAGCGAAGCAGTTTGGCAAGGCGGTTATCAACATGGCAGCCAACCTGCTGTTGCCTTTCACAGCCGCGCTCGCACCGCTAGCCCTGGCAACGGCTCTGCTAAACTAACCGCAGATTTTGTTTCTAATTAGTTCCCGGGTCGGTTTTGGCTCGGCCTGAATTTCGTTAGGGGGCTCGCCATGGGGCGTGGCCGTCAAAAAGCTAAGAACACCAAGGTGGCTCGCGAGCTGAAGTACTTCAGCCCAAACACCGACCTCACTGCGCTCGAGCGCGAAATTGGCACGGCCAACACCGAAGACCAATACGAAGACAAGTGGGCAGATCTATACGACGACGAGGCTAAAGAAGCCGAAGACGCCGAGCAAAGCGACTCTTCTGAAGACGGTTCAGCGGGCGACTCGAGCGACAGTTCGGGCGATGCAGGATCTTCTGATGGCGGCGCAGGCGGCGCTGACTAGTTCAGATAACTGCCGACTAGGCGCACTGCGCCACCGTCAACACCCTTTGCACCCTGAACAAAATTGCTCAAATCTGCAGGAGCATCTGCAATAACGCCCAGCTGCCAGGTGTCGATTCCGGCTTTAGTTAGGGCTGAGGCAACCTCGGCAGCACGAGCCTGATCTACTACCAGCGCCTGGCCGAGCCCTAGGTTCCAGGTGCCTTCGACAGACTCGAGCGAGAACTTGCCCCAACTTGCCAAAACCTTAAACACTTCTTGCGGCGACCAGGTCGAGCGATCGACGTCGAGCGCCACTCCCTGCGGCAAAACGCGAGCGAGGTTTGCTGCGATTCCGCCGCCGGTGATGTGACTCATCGCGTGCACAGCGCTGCCAAGTTCAGACTCAAGCAGATCGTTTAGCACGCCGGTGTAAAGACGAGTTGGCTCAAGCAAAACCTCACCGAGAGAACGCGAACCAAATTCTGCAACGGTCTTGCGATAGTCGTGACCAGAGTCAGCAACAACTTTGCGAACAAGTGAATAACCGTTTGAGTGCAAACCGCTCGACTGCATTGCAAGAACAACGTCGCCAACTTTTACGTTCTGTGGCCCGAGCAATTTGCTTGCTTCGACAACACCAACGGCCGCACCGGCAACGTCGTAATCATCTGGGCCTAGCAATCCTGGGTGCTCAGCGGTTTCGCCACCGACAAGTGCAACGCCGACAGAGGAGCACGCCTCGGCAATTCCGCGAACGATATCTGCGATGCGTTGCGGAACAACTTTTCCGCAGGCGATGTAGTCGGTCATGAACAAACTCTTTGCACCAACCACAACGATGTCATCGACAACCATGCCAACAAGGTCTTGACCAATGGTGTCGTGCTTATCGATGATTTGCGCGATTGCGACTTTGGTGCCAACACCATCGGTTGAAGTTGCAAGCAATGGCTGCTGGTAATTCTTGACGAAAGAGACGTCCATCATTCCGGCGAATCCGCCGAGGCCACCAAAAACTTTGTCGTTGTGAGTCGCGCTAACCGCACGCTTCATTAGTTCAACTGCTAGATCGCCAGCGTGAGTGTCAACGCCGGCTGCCGCATATGCATCATTCATCTGGCGGCCTTAGTCGTTCAAAGTTTCTTGTTGTTCGCGAACCAACTGGTCGGTTTCGCTATCTGGGCCAGGGTTGCAGGCCGCTGCACTTGGGCGCTCGAGCAAGTTCTTGCCCAGACGATCTGAGGTTGGCAACTCGATTGGGTAGGTTCCGGTGAAGCAAGCGGTGCAGAGGGTGCTCTCGGCTTGGCCTGAAGCGGCAACCATTCCGTCTTTCGAGAGGTAGCCGAGCGTGTCTGCACCAATCGAAGCGCGAACATCGTCAACCCCGAGGCCAGTGGCAATCAGCTCTGCGCGGGTAGCGAAGTCGATGCCATAGAAGCAAGGCCAGGTGATTGGTGGCGATGAAATTCGCACGTGAATTTCAGCTGCACCTGCCTCGCGCAACATCTGCACGAGAGCGCGCTGAGTGTTGCCTCGAACGATTGAGTCATCAATCACGATGATTCGCTTGCCGCGAATTACTTCTTTGAGCGGGTTCAACTTCAAGCGAATTCCGCGCTGACGAATCGTTTGCGAAGGCTGAATGAAAGTTCGGCCGACATAGGCGTTCTTTACGAGTCCGTGACCGAATGGAATTCCAGACTCTTGCGAATAACCAATCGCTGCCGGTGTTCCAGACTCTGGGGTTGGAATTACAAGATCTGCTTCAACCGGATATTCGCGAGCAAGTGTGCGGCCCATTTCAACGCGAGCGTCGTAAACAACTTTTCCGTTTATAGAAGTGTCAGGGCGAGCAAGATAAACATATTCAAAAACACAACCGGCTCGCTTTACTTCAGCGAAGCGAGTCGAACGCAAACCGTTTTCGTCAATCGCAATTAGTTCGCCAGGTTCAATCTCTCGAACGAACGATGCACCAACAATATCGAGAGCTGCGGTTTCAGAAGCGACTACCCATCCGCGTTCGAGTCTGCCGAGAACAAGTGGGCGAACACCCTGTGGGTCACGCGCCGCATAAAGCGTGTTCTCATCCATGAAGACCAAACAGAACGCGCCCTTTACCTTTGGCAAAAGTTCGAGCGCGGTTGCTTCGAGAGTGTGATCAAGGTCGCCGGCCATCAGCGCGGTGAGCACAGCGGTGTCAGTCGTGTTGCCGCCGGTGATTTCGCTCGTGCCCTGATTTGGGTAGCGCTCTTGAAGAAGTGCAAGCAGGTCGGCGGTGTTTGTCAGGTTTCCGTTGTGAGCCAACGCAATTGTTCCCGAAGAAGTTCTTCCGAGAGTTGGCTGCGCGTTTCGCCAAGAAGATGCGCCCGTAGTTGAGTAGCGGTTGTGGCCAACTGCAATGTGGCCAACTAGAGATTCGAGAGCGCTCTCACTGAAAACCTGAGATACAAGGCCCATGTCTTTGTAAACCAAAATCTTTTCGCCGTTTGAGGTTGCGATTCCAGCTGATTCTTGGCCGCGGTGCTGAAGTGAATAGAGGCCAAAGAACGTTAGTTTCGCGACTTCTTCGCCAGGTGCCCAAACACCGAATACTCCGCACTGGTCCTTAGGGGCTTTTTCATCGACATCGCTGACTGCGAGATCGAGATTTAGACGTCCGTCGCCTCTTAGCAAGGGCAGTTTCCTGTCGTTTGGAGTGCGGTCGCAGCGATCAAAAAGGCGTCGCTACCCCTCTATTTTAGTGGCCTCGAGGCGCTTGGTTCGAGTGCGAAAAATTGCCTCGAGCACCACTGACACAAAAAGTCCGATAGCTGCAAAAACGACTGTTCCCCAGCCGATGACATAACCAACGAAATGGCCAGGCGCTTGAATCGCAGCGGCGGTGATTGCCGAAACAACGAGGCCGACAACGGCAGCCGTTGCCACAAATGGAATGATTCGAGGAGCTTTGCGAATCTCAACGATCGCTTTGCTTGTTTTTTCGGTTGTTTTAGCCAC
>JBEGTK010000040.1:0-6577 GCA_041179445.1 Actinomycetota bacterium
GTCGCTTCGCGACCTCAACTTCAAGAGAACCTCACCGCCCAGATCGCTGACGCAATCGAAGCCGGAACCGGTTCGGCGGGCGTTGTAGTCGTGGTTGAGGCACGTCACCACTGCGTGGTTTCTCGTGGGGCAAGGCAACCAGAGGCGAACACCGTAACCATGGCAGCCCGAGGCACATACGCAGAGCCAATCGCGCGTGCCGAGGTCATGGCACTGATTGCCAAATAGCCATGCCTTTTAACCGACCGCTAATCATGGGTGTCTTGAATGTCACCCCAGACTCTTTTAGCGATGGCGGTCAGTTCTCAGCCGCAGACGACGCCGTCAACCACGCCCGCTTCTTGCTCGCGACCGGCGCAAACATTATTGACATCGGCGGCGAATCAACTAGGCCAGGTGCCGAAAGAGTTGCGATAGAAGAAGAGCAACGTCGAGTGATTTCAATCATCGAGCGAATTACAAAAGATGCGGCGTTTATCGACAGCGGTGCTCGGGTCAGCATCGACACCATGAACGCGGCAACCGCACGCGCTGCGGTTGCCGCGGGTGCAGCAATCATAAACGACGTTTCAGGCGGCCTTGCAGACGGCAACATGTTTGGCGTCGCGGCTGAAACCGGAGCCCTTCTTGTAATTTCACATTGGCGCGGTTTCAGCGATGTCATGAACACCCTCAACGCGTATCAAGATGTTGCTCGCGATGTTGCGTCAGAACTTTCGGCACGCGTTGAAGAAGCAATCGCAGCCGGAGTCTCCCGCGACAAAATAATCATCGACCCGGGGCTAGGTTTTGCAAAAGACATGCAACAAAACTGGAAGCTCGTGGCCCGCCTCGACGAACTCGAAAAACTAGGCTTGCCAATTTTGGTCGGAGCATCGCGAAAGCGATTTATCGCTGGCGTGCTCGAACCCGACGAAGACGGCGAAGTTAGCAACGCGAGACGTGATGTTGCAACCGCTGTGCTCACCGCTCTGCTTTTGCAGCGAAAGCTGTGGGGCATCCGTGTTCACAACGTCATTGCCACAGCCGATGCCATTGATGTTGTTGAAGCGCTGCGCAACGCCGCAGACTAAAGCACAATTGACTCATGAACGATAAAAAAGTCGGCAATCTATTTGTCTTTGGCCAGTTTCTTCTGATTGCAGTTTTGGCGCTAACTCCAGCAAGCAATCTTTGGCCGGCAAGTGAAGTTCTCACTTTCATTGCAAATAGCTCATTCGCTATCGGCTTCGCATTGCTTATTCTTTCGTTTGCGAACCTAGGCAAGAGCCTCACCGCAAACCCGGTGCCCCTTGATAAGGCCGAGCTCAAGACCAACGGCGCCTATTCGATTGTTCGTCACCCGATTTACCTCGCTCTCATCTTGGTTGCGAGCGCTCTGACCCTTAAATCAGCATCTCTAGTCTCAGTCGCAACTCTCTTGGCACTCGTTGTCTTGCTTGACTTCAAGGCGCGTTTCGAAGAGAAACTGCTGATGAAGAAATTCGCGAATTACAAGAATTACGCGCAAAAAGTCGGGCGGTTGTTTCCGGGAATCGGTCGCATAAGGCAGAGTTAAGCCATGCAGCAATCACCAATCAAGATCAGCATTCGTGGCTTGAAGGTTTATGCGCACCACGGCGTTTTCGAGTTTGAGCGCAACTACGGCCAAGACTTCTTTATTGACGCCGATGTCTGGCTAGACGGTGAGGCAGCAGCTGCCCACGATGACCTAGCCCAGACCGTGAACTATGGCGCACTGTCAGACGCCCTAGTGGCAAACGCCAAGGCAAACCCAGTCGATTTGCTCGAAACCCTTGCCACCCGCCTGCTCGAGCTGGTCATGAACTTCGGCGGTGGCGAGCAGACTGGCATCGTCAAGAAGGCCAAAATCACCGTTCACAAGCCAAACGCCCCTATTTCGCACGAGTTTGACGATGTTTCAGTGACCGTGAAGGCCAAGCGCTAATGAAGAAGCATTCGGTGCCGGCTGTGCTTGCCATCGGGGGCAACCTCGGCGATCGCCAGGCGAATATCCGTGCTGCGGTCGAGGCACTCGATGACACAAAGGGCATCAAGGTTCGCGGCGTCTCGCCAATGGTCGAATCATTTGCGGTTACCGCTGCCGGAGTAGACGAGAGCAAACCGAATTACATAAATGCGGTGCTCAAGGTTGACACCAAACTCAAGCCAAAGAAATTGCTCAAAGAAGTTCGTCGCATCGAGTCTGAACTCGGTCGCGTTCGCATCGAGCGTTGGGGTTCACGAACCATGGATATCGACATCGTCACCTATGCAGACGTTGTGAAGTCAACCAAGAAACTTGAGCTGCCTCACCCGCGCGCATATCAGCGTGCATTTGTATTGGTGCCTTGGTCGCAACTCGATCACGACGCAGTGTTGCCAGGTCACGGATTAGTTCGCGAGCTAGCCGAGAACGTGAAGCAAGATGTTTGGCAGGTGAGTTGATTGAAGCCAACTAAGTTTTTGACACTGTTGATGCCTACGGTTGTTGCATGGTCAGTAATTTATGTTTTAGTTCGCCTGATGTTGCAAAACGGTGCGAGCATTCCGCTTGCTACAAACACCGTGCTGATTACATTGCCTGCCATCGCAATCATTGAATTAGTTATTGCACTGCCTGTTTTCAAATATCGAAGCGAACTACAAAAGTTTGCAATCAGCGGTGTGCGACCAAAGAGGCTTGATCCGTTTTATGCGATGCGAGTTGTCGTGTTAGCAAAGGCAACGTCGATTGCTGGCGCGCTATTTCTTGGCACCTCGATTGGCTTGGTTTTAATGCAACTCTCGCAGCCTGTGATTGCCAATTCAATTTGGCGCAACCTAGCTGCACTCGTTGAGTCAGTGGCGCTAATAGTTGTCGCGCTGATCATTGAAAAGGCGTGCAAGTTGCCAGACGATGGCGAGAATCAAAACACGGGCAGAGAGTCAAGTTCGACCGAAGCGAACCCAGCGTGACCCAGGGCAGATTATCGGTCGCCATAATCGGCGCTGGCCCGGTTGGCACAGTTCTTGGTCAGGCTTTGGCCTCTGCAGGCCACATGATTGCTGGCATCGCGAGCACCAGCCCACAAAACATCGAGCGAGCCGAGACCATGCTGCCAGGCGCGCTGGTCAAGACCTTGCCCCAGTTGCTTGAGCTTGCCGACCTTGTGCTGTTTGCGATTCCGGCAGATCAACTCGAGGCGACAATCGGCGGAATCTCAGAGGCAAAGCTCTGGCGAAGCGGCCAGTTGGTTGCACACACCGCTGGTCAGTTTGGTTATTCGGTTTTTAACTCGGCTGCCCAACAGGGAGTGATTCCGCTCGCGATTCACCCAGCAATGAGCTTCACCGGAACCAGCATCGACCTCGCTCGAATTCGCGAAAGTTACTTCGCGGTCTCGGCACCAACCGTTGCGCTGCCAATTGCTCAGGCACTCGTCATTGAGATGGGTGCTGAACCGATTGTGATCAGCGAAGACGATCGCGCAATTTATTTTGAAGCAATTTCTGTTGCCACTAATTTTTCGGCGATGGTGGTTAACCAGGCAATTGGTTTGCTCGAAACGGTCGGCATCGATGACCCTCGAAGTGTCTTGGCTCCGGTTGTGAGAAGTTCTGTCGAAGTTGCTATTGCTGCCGGTCACAAACCAATCGACCCGAGTGAATTGCTCGACTGATGAGAATCATTTCTTCGGCAGCAGATCTAGCCGCTGCAGTTTCTGCTGCACGGCAACATGGCAAGAGCGTTGCGTTCGTGCCGACAATGGGTGCGCTGCACGACGGTCACATTTCTCTCGTCGAGATTGCTCACCAGCAAGCCGACTTCGTTGTGGTTTCGATTTTTGTGAACCCGCTGCAATTCGGTGTGAATGAAGATTTCGATAAATATCCGCGCACGCTTCAAGAAGACGCAGAGAAACTTTCGGCACTTGATGTTGATGTTCTCTTTGCACCAGGCGTTCAAGACGTCTACCCGCATGGCAACGAGATCACTCAGCACGCGGGCAATGTTGGCGAAACATTCGAGGGAGCAGTTCGCCCAGGTCACTTCGACGGAATGCTCACGGTGGTCGCTCGACTATTTGATTTGGTCAGGCCAGACTTCTCGATCTTCGGAAACAAAGATGCTCAGCAGCTGTTCTTGATTCGTCGCATGGTCGCGAACTCAAACCATCGCTGGAACGCGATGCAGGTTATTGGTGCACCGATCATCCGTGAAGAAGACGGCCTCGCGATGTCGAGCCGCAATCGCTACCTGAGCGAAGACGAACGCGAGCTGGCGCAAAACATATCGCGAGCCCTGCGGGCGGCAGAGGCAATCCAAGGCGATTCGGCCGCGCGCTTGTCAGCTGCCGAGCAGGTGCTCTCAACAGCCCCTGCGGTTAGACTTGACTACGTTGCCCTGGTCGACCCAGCCACTTTCGAGCCAATCGAAGCCGGTTTTGTTGGTCGGGCGCTGCTAATCATCGCGGCGCGAGTGGGCAACACCAGACTTATCGACAATCTCAGCATCAGCATTTAGGGGCCACGGATGAGCGACGAACTCAACCAGCAAGACGAATTTGAGCAGGATCTGCCTGAGCAGATTGCCGTGCGCCTAGCCAAGCGCGAGCGTTTGAACGAGCTCGGCGATGCTTACCCGGTCAGCTTGCCAATCACCCACACAATCGAGCAGGTTCGCGCGGCTTACCCAGGTCTCGAAATCGACGTTGCCACTGGCGACAAGGTCAGCATCGCTGGCCGAGTGATGTTTCAGCGCAACACCGGAAAACTCTGTTTTGCCACCCTTCAGGCTGGCGGCGGCGAGCGCATTCAGGCAATGCTTTCGCTCGACAAGGTTGGCGAAGAGCGCCTTGACCAGTTCAAAGAGCTAATCGACCTTGGCGACCACCTGTTCGTCACCGGCGAGGTAATCACCTCGAAGCGCGGCGAACTTTCGATTCTCGTTGACGAGTGGCAGATTGCTGCGAAGACTATTCGCCCATTGCCAAACTTGCACAACGAACTCGGCGAAGAATATCGAGTGCGTCACCGTTACATAGACCTAATCGTTCGCGATCGCGCGCGTGAGGTTGTGCAGATTCGTGCGCAGGTCATGAAGTCGCTTCGCAACACTTTCGATGCAGAGCGTTTCACCGAAGTTGAAACTCCGATGCTTCAGACAATTCACGGTGGAGCAAGCGCTCGCCCGTTCAAGACTCACTCGAACGCTTTCGACACCGAGTTGTTCTTGCGCATCGCTCCAGAACTTTTCTTGAAGCGCGCAGTCGTCGGTGGCATCGATCGCGTTTTCGAAATCAACCGCAACTTTAGAAACGAAGGCGCAGACCGCACCCACTCACCAGAGTTTGCGATGCTCGAGGCATACCAGGCATACGGCGACTACAACACGATGGCTGACCTGACCCAGAAACTGATTCAGAATGCAGCCATGGATGTTTTCGGCACTCACGTAGTTGCACTTGACGATGGCACCGAGAACGACCTCTCAGGAAACTGGGATCGCATCTCGATGTTCGAATCGCTATCGGCTGCAGCCGGTGTTGAAATCACGCCAGAGACTCCGATTGATGTTTTGAAGAAGCTCGCGAAGTCTGTAGACATCGACATCGAGCACCCGCTTCACGGAAAGTATGTCGAAGAGCTATGGGAGCACTTCGTAAAGACCGACCTGGTCAAGCCGACCTTCGTCATCGACTTTCCGGTTGACACTTCACCGCTTACTCGAAACCACCGCAGCAAGCCTGGTGTGGTTGAGAAGTGGGATCTCTACATCCGTGGTTATGAGCAGGCGACCGCCTATAGCGAGCTTGTTGACCCGGTGGTTCAGCGCCAGCGCTTTGTTGAGCAGGTCACCTTGGCTGCTGCCGGCGACCCTGAGGCCATGAAGCTCGACGAAGACTTCTTGACCGCGCTCGAATATGGCATGCCACCTTCTGGCGGCATGGGCATGGGCATCGACCGCCTCTTGATGAGCCTCACCGGTCTCGGCATTCGCGAGACCATCATGTTCCCTCTAGTTAAGTAGGCAAAATGACTCCGCTCGAATGGATCGGCGACGCACTCTGGACTTCGATTCCGGTTGTTGGCGTAGGTCTGTTCGTCTGGTTGCTGTTTCGCTCGATCATTCGCGCAGACGCTACCGAGCGCAAGGTTTATGCCGAAATTGAGGCCGAAGAGCGTGCCAAATTGGCGTAATGAACGAGTACGGTGTGCAGTTTCCAATCTGGTATCAGGCTGAGCCAGAACAAATTCGCAATTTGCTGGCTCAAGACACCGTCGAAGCGCTGATTTCTTGGGCTAGATACTTTGACCTCAATTTTGACCATGAGGTCGGGTGGGCACCGGAATCAGATTCTCGATCTCAGTATGAGATTGGCTTGAAATTAGCACGCGCTGTGAAGGCTCAGTTGCCCCCTGAGTTTCAGGTGCAATATGTGCCTTGGGAGCACAAGAAGCGAACTAAACGGATTCGATAAGGCTTAATCCCTAAGCGAACAGGCTGGTTCTAAGGGCAAGTAGCGACCTAACATCTTTGTATGTTTGAAAAATTCACAGACAAAGCCCGTCGCGTAGTAGTTCTCGCCCAAGA
>JBEGTK010000041.1:0-6105 GCA_041179445.1 Actinomycetota bacterium
GTTGCTAAGAAGACTGACGATGTTGCCGGTGACGGAACCACAACCGCAACCGTTTTGGCTCAGGCACTTGTTCGCGAAGGTCTGCGCAACGTTGCAGCCGGCGCTGACCCAATCACTTTGCGTCGCGGAATCGACAAGGCAGTTGCTGCCGTAATCGAAGAGCTACACAACATTGCACAGCCAGATAGCACCAAAGAGCAGCGTGCGGCTACCGCATCGATCTCTGCTGGCGACCCATACATCGGTGAGCTAATTGCAGAAGCAATTACCAAGGTCGGAAAAGAAGGTGTTGTCACCGTTGAGGAGTCGAACACTTTCAACACCGAACTTGAGCTGACCGAAGGTATGCGCTTCGACAAGGGTTACATCTCGGCATACATGGTCACCGACCCTGAGCGCCAAGAGGCAGTTCTCGAAGACGCTTATGTTTTGATCACCAGCTCGAAGGTCTCGAACATGAAAGACCTTCTGCCAGTTGTTGACAAGGTAATGCAGTCGGGCAAGCCGCTATTGATCATTGCCGAAGACGTTGAGGGCGAAGCTCTTGCGACTTTGATCGTGAACAAGATGCGCGGAATCTTCAAGTCAGTTGCTGTTAAGGCTCCTGGTTTTGGTGACCGTCGCAAGGCAATGTTGCAAGACATCGCAATTCTCACCGGTGGTCAGGTTATCGCCGAAGAGGTTGGTCTAAAGCTAGAGAACACCACTCTTGACCTATTGGGTCGCGCCCGCAAGGTCGTTATCACCAAGGATGAAACCACCATCGTTGAGGGTGACGGAACCGGTGAGGCAATCGCAGGTCGCGTTGAGCAGATTCGCCGCGAACTCGAGAAGACCGACAGCGACTATGACCGCGAGAAGCTTCAGGAGCGCCTTGCAAAGCTTGCCGGCGGTGTAGCAGTCATCAAGACTGGTGCCGCCACCGAGGTTGAGCTCAAGGAGCGCAAGCACCGCGTCGAAGACGCAGTTCGCAACGCTAAGGCAGCTGAAGAAGAAGGCATCGTCGCCGGCGGTGGAGTTGCTCTGCTACAGGCTGGCAAGATCGCATTCGCAAAGCTTCAGCTGCTAGGCGACGAGGCAACCGGTGCGAACATCGTTCGCGTCGCTATCTCGGCACCTTTGAAGCAGATTGCAATCAACGCAGGTCTAGAGCCTGGTGTTGTAGCTGAGAAGGTTTCACACCTTCCGGTTGGCCACGGTCTAAACGCTGCTACCGAAGAGTATGTCGACATGGTTGCCGCAGGCATCATCGACCCAGTGAAGGTGACTCGCTCTGCTTTGCAGAACGCGGCATCGATCGCTGGATTGTTCCTAACCACCGAAGCCGTTGTTGCAGACAAGCCAGAGCCTGCTGCTCCAGCTGCACCACAGGGTGGAATGGACTTCTAAAAACTGAGCCTCTTACCTGGGCAAAGCAAAACGGGTGGTCTTCGGACCACCCGTTTTTGTTTAAATCTATGGTTTGAAACTTTGCCAACCCGGGCTCAGGTTTGCGTAGATGTTGCCGTCTTCGCAATCGTCGCAACCGTCTTCAGAGGCGCCGCAAGAAGAGCAACTTTCGTATTTATCGATTCTGACCACGTCTACATCGTCAAGATAATTCGCGGCAATGAAATGCCCGATTCGGGTGTCTGATTCTGTGATGAAATCTTGAAGTGCATACACCTTGCCTTGGTCTTCAAGAATTGTCCAGATTGTAAGTTCAGAGCCATCCCATGCTTCGGTCAAGAAAACTGATTCTGGGTCTGTGTCCTCTGGGTCAGTCGGGTTAAAGAATGCAACCCCACTTGAATATGTTGGGTTTGCGATCAACCCTGCTCTATCTGTGAACTCCTTGAAACTCAGCTCCATTGTTTCTCCCGTTCGGCTTTTGTGGAAGTTTATACCTAGCCAGCAAACAGCCGAACGTTCGCTGATTCGATTTCTTCATATTGAGTTGCAGCCATCGCCAGAGCCTTGCCTAGCTCGCCGAGTTGAAACTGCACCGTGCTTGCGGTTGTGTGCCAGCGCATCGCCAGTTCTTGAAACTGGTTGGCTGCCAAACCTCGCCACGAATCTTGCAGTGCCTGAAGTTGGGAGTGCAGCGCTTCGATGTCACCTTGAACGCGCCCGATTGTCGATTGAATAGCCGAATTAGCTGCGAGAACCTGCTCGCTGTCTACTTGAAATTGAGTCATGAAGAAAGTTTGAGGTGAGATGGCGCAAGCTAGAAAGCCGAATGCGATTCTGTGCAGAACCCTGATGCATTCAGAGCGGTGAATTACTTGGTTGGTAGTGTGACCCTAAAGGTGGCTCCGCCACCAGGAGTCTCAAGGGCCTTGATCTCTCCACCGTGACGAGTGACGATGTTCTTCACGATCGATAGACCTAGGCCGCTGCCGCCGGTTTCGCGATTTCGAGAGTTATCTGCTCTAAAGAATCGCTCAAAAACCTTTTCGCGAAGCGCTGCTGGAATGCCCTCGCCATGATCGCGAACCTCAAGAACAACTCGACCAGAGTTCTCTGCCAAGGCGATTTCAATTTGCCCTCTTGGCTTAGAAAACTTTGCCGCATTTACAAGCAGATTGGTCAGCACCTGGCGCATGCTCGAAGCGTCAACAGCTGCCATGACCACCGCATCTTTTGCGAGCTTCTTGCCATCAATATCGACAATCACAATCTTGTTCTTTGAGCCGATCGCTGCTGAGTCGCGAGCCGAAATACTTGCAAGCTCAACCAGGTTGGTTTGCTGTTTCGCAAGCGGCGCAGATTCATCCATGCGGGCAAGGGCAAGCAAGTTTTCAACCAGTTCGGTCATTCGCAACGATTCGCTCTCGATTCGTTGCATGGCCTCGTCGATGTCGGCCTTCTTTTTGAGCGCACCAATTCTGTAGAGCTCTGCATAGCCGCGCAGAGTGACTAGGGGAGTGCGCAGTTCGTGGCTGGCATCTGAAACGAAGCGACGCATTTGATCTACGGTGTTGTTGCGCGAAGTCATGGCGTCGTCGACGCTATCGAGCATCGAGTTGAGCGAAGCGTTTAGGCGACCAATCTCTGTTGACTTGTCTCGCTCGACCAAGCGCTGACTTGTGTCACCAGCGGCAACCATTGCTGCCGTGCGCTCAACCTCGCGAAGCGGGCGCAGCGCCGAAGTAATAGTGATCCAGATGGCCCCCGCGCTCAGCAGCAGCAAGAGAACACCGAAGCCGGTGCCGATAGCCCCATACTGGGCAATCAATCCTGCGTTAGACGCCTCTGGCAGTGCAACAACGACCGAACCGCCCTGGTTACTTAGTGGCAGAGCCACCATGCGCCAGTTGCCTAGTCGCTTGTCTGCATATTTCGAGTTGACCTCGACCTCAAACGGCATGCCGCCGGTTGCCTTCACATACGGAAGACTCAGACCGCTCAAGTTCGGCACATCACTCTTGCCGTTAGCCGATGAAACCAAGCCGATTAGCAGGCTGCCAGTCGAGTCGAGGTAGGCAATGTAGTAGTCGCTCGGCAAACGAGGCAGGGTTACCTCGTGAGTAGCCAGGCGCACCTCAAGCAGAAGCGGGTCTTCGTTAGAAAGCGTCGCGGCGGTGCTGGTGAGAAGGGTGTCGGTGTTCTGCTGTAAATAGGTGCGAAGTAGTGCCATTGTTCCCATGCTCGAAACCACAAGCAGCAGACCGATTAGCGCAACCGACATTGTCGTCAGTTTGGTGCGCAGCGAAATTCGCTCGTTTAGTGCTGCCAGGGTTTCTTTCACAAGAAAAACTTACTTCTTCGCGTTCGGCACTACATACATGTAGCCAACGCCGCGCTTTGTGCGAATCAGCGGCTCGGTGGTTAGCGGATCGAGCTTCTTGCGAAGGTAAGAAACATAAGACTCGACAATGCCCATTTCGCCGTTGAAGTCATAGTGCCAAACGTGGTCGATGATCTGCTCTTTCGAAAGCACGCGGTTTGGGTTCGACATCAAGAAGCGAAGCAACTTGTATTCGGTTGGGCTGAATTCGACTACCTCGCCGTTCACGAATACATCGTGGGCATCTTCGTCAATCTTGATTTCGCCAACCTCGATAACCGAAGTTTCGGCGTCTTTAGATTTGGTGCGTCGCAAAATTGCATGGATGCGAGCTACGACTTCGTCGAGCCCGAAAGGTTTGGTGACATAGTCGTCGCCACCAACGGTTAGTCCGGTAACACGATCTGCTTCTTCGTCGCGAGCCGAAAGGAATAGCACCGGAACATCGATGCCCTTCGCGCGAATAGCTTTGGTGACACTGAAGCCGTTCATGTCTGGCAACATCACGTCTAGCAAGATGATGTCTGGGTTCGATTTTTCTGCGGCGAGAACCGCGTCGTTTCCGTTGGCAACTGCGGCAACGCTAAAACCAGCGAAGCGAAGTTGGCGGCTGAGCAAATCACGGATGCTTGGCTCGTCATCGACGACCAGTACCTTTATGTTTTCCATGCTCTAAGTGTCAGCAGATTCGCTGTGAGAAGTCTGGGAACAAACTGCGTGTCAGTTGAGAGAACTCACAGGTCGAAAGCGTCGAGAATTTCGTAGCTGTAGCCCTGCTCGGCCAAGAAACGCTGGCGGTTTTGGGCGAAGTCTTGGTCGACGGTGTCGCGAGAAATCAGCGTGTAGAAGCTTGCCGTGCGGCCGTCGGCCTTTGGGCGAAGCAGGCGACCGAGACGTTGGGCCTCTTCTTGGCGGCTGCCGTATGAGCCCGAGATTTGAATGGCCACCGATGCCTCTGGCAGGTCAACCGAGAAGTTGGCGACCTTAGAAACGACAAGTGCGGTTAGCTCGCCGGTTCTAAATTTTTCAAATAGTCGCTCGCGCTCGTCGACAGGAGTTTCGCCGGTGATCATCGGCATTTCGAGCGCCTCGGCAATCGAGTGAATCTGATCTAGGTATTGACCGATGATCAAAGTTGGCTCACCTGCGTGACGTCGAAGCAGTTTCTTGATGACCTCGATCTTTACCGGCGAAGTCGCAGCGATTCGATAGCGCTCATCTTGGTTTGCCATCGCATAGTTGAGACGCTCTTCTTCAGGAAGGTCGATGCGAATTTCGAAACAAGCTGCAGGTGCGATGTATCCCTGCGCTTCAATTTCTTTCCAGGGTGCATCAAATCGCTTTGGTCCGATGAGCGAGAAAACATCGCCCTCTTTGCCGTCTTCGCGAACAAGAGTCGCGGTCAATCCGAGTCGACGTCTTGCTTGCAGATCTGCAGTCATTTTGAAAATCGGAGCAGGCAGCAGGTGCACTTCGTCATAAACGATGAGACCCCAGTCATTCGCATTCAAAAGCGAGAGGTGGGTGTATTCACTTTTCTTCTTGGTCGTAAGAATTTGGTAGGTCGCGATTGTGATCGGCTTGATCTCTTTAACCGAACCGCTGTATTCACCAATTTCGTCTTCGGTCAGCGTGGTGCGCTTGAGCAACTCGGCCTTCCATTGACGTGCGCTAACCGTATTGGTTACCAAAATCAGGGTGTTGGTTTTCGCGACCGACATGGCGGCTGCGCCGACGATCGTCTTGCCAGCGCCACAGGGCAGAACCACAACGCCAGAACCGCCCTGCCAGAACTTGTCGACGGCCTGCGACTGATAATCACGGATGTGCCAAGAGCCCTCGTTTAAGGCAATTTCGTGAGGAGTGCCGGGGGTGTAACCTGCGAGGTCTTCGGCGGGCCATCCGAGTTTTAGAAGTTCTTGTTTTACCTGGCCGCGAGCCCAAGGCAAAATCTTGAATGCCGTCTGGCTGATGCGTCCTTCAAGCAATTCGGCGATTTTGCGGTGCTTCGTGGCCTCTGCAAGAACGGCTGGCTCGTTTGAAACCAGTTCAAGCTCGCCGGCTTCGTCGCGCTGAATCACCAAACGGCCATAGCGGCGCATGGTTTCGGCGATGTCTGTGCGAACAGAGGTGGGCACTGCAAACTTTGCGTAGCGATCAAGCACGCCCAACACGAAGTCGCTGTCGTGGCCGGCGGCGCGGGCATTCCAGAGACCGAGCTTCGTGATTCGGTAGGTGTGAATGTGTTCTGGAGCGCGCTCTAATTCGGCAAAGATTGCCAACTCGTGGCGGGCATCGCTTGCCAACGGGTGGTCGACTTCGAGCAGAGCGGTTTT
>JBEGTK010000042.1:0-5956 GCA_041179445.1 Actinomycetota bacterium
CAGGATTCGCACTCGTCGGCTTTGCTCGCCGAGACTGGGCACACCAAGACTTTGGCAAGGTTGTAAAAGAGGCGGTGCAGCAATATGCCCGCACTCCTTGGAGCGAAGAGGTCTGGGAGCAGCTTGCCAGCGGCATCAGATTCGTATCTGGTGAGTTCACCGATGATGAAGCCTTTCAGCGTCTGAAAGAGACAATCGAAGAACTCGATGCCCAGCGCGGAACCAATGGAAACCACGCCTTCTATCTCTCGATTCCGCCAAAGGCCTTCGAAGTTGTCTGTGAGCAATTGTCAAAGAGTGGGCTCGCCCAGCCAAAGCCAGACGAGTTTCGTCGAGTTGTCATTGAGAAGCCATTTGGTCACGACCTGCAGTCAGCTCGCGAGCTAAACAAGGTAGTCGAATCGGTGTTTCCGGCAGACTCGGTCTTCAGAATCGACCACTATCTCGGCAAAGAGACTGTTCAAAACATTCTTGCCCTTCGGTTTGCGAACCAACTATTCGAACCACTCTGGAACGCGAACTACATTGACCACGTTCAGATCACGATGGCCGAAGATATCGGAGTTGGCGGTCGTGCGGGTTACTACGATGGCATCGGTGCAGCCCGCGATGTTATTCAGAACCACTTGCTTCAGTTGCTCGCACTAACCGCGATGGAAGAACCAGTTTCGTTTGACGCCGCTGATTTGCGTGCCGAAAAAGAGAAGGTTCTGTCAGCCGTTACTTTGCCTGATGATCTCGGCAAGCACACTGCCCGCGGGCAGTATGCAAGCGGATGGCAGGGTGGAGAACAAGTCACCGGTTTCTTGGCCGAAGACGGCATGAACCCTAAGTCGGTTACCGAGACCTTTGCTGCGATGCGCCTAGACATCAACACCCGTCGATGGGCTGGCGTTCCGTTCTACCTTCGCGCCGGAAAGCGCCTTGGCCGTCGCGTAACCGAAATCGCCGTGGTCTTCAAGCGAGCACCGCAGCAGCTCTTCGCAGAGGCACAAACCTCGGCACTTGGCCAAAATGCCTTGGTTATCAGGGTTCAGCCCGACGAAGGCGTCACAATTCGTTTCGGCTCTAAGGTGCCTGGTGTTGGCATGCAGGTGCGCGACGTAACTATGGACTTCGGCTATGGCCACGCCTTTACAGAGGCAAGCCCAGAGGCTTATGAGCGCCTGATTCTCGACGTGCTACTCGGTGACCCACCGCTGTTTCCGCGTCACGAAGAGGTTGAACTGTCTTGGAAGATTCTTGACCCGATTGAAGAATATTGGGCAAAGAACGGCAAACCAGAGCAGTACCTGCCCGGTTCATGGGGTCCGGCGTCTGCAAACGCAATGTTGGAACGTGACGGACGAGCTTGGAGAATTCCGTGATCAAAGACTTACCAAACACCACTGTTAGCAAGGTCTCAAAGGCTTTGGTCGAAATTCGCGAAGAGGGCGGTGTAGTCGCACTCGGCCGCGTCTTGACTCTAATCATTCAGACTAAGTTCTCTGGCATTGAAGCCGCGGTCAAGGCTGCGAATGAGTCTTCTCGCGAGCATCCGTGCCGCATCATCGTTCTAGCCGAAGACGACTCGAAAAAGAAATCGGCTTCTAAACTCGACGCCCAAATTCGTGTCGGTGGTGACGCCGGTGCGTCAGAGGTTATCGTTTTGCGCGCGCACGGAGAGGTAGCTAATCACTCTGCGGGTCTCGTTACCGGTCTATTGCTGCCTGATGCTCCCGTGGTCGCATGGTGGCCGAGTGAAGCTCCAGAGGTGGTTTCGAAGTCGCCAATCGGACAAATCGCAACTCGCCGAATCACCGATGCCGCTTCACAGAAGAACCCGCACGAGTTCTTGAAGAAGTTGTCAAAGAGCTATGCCCCAGGTGACAGCGACTTTGCATGGACGCGCCTAACGCTTTGGCGCGCACAATTGGCTGCGATTCTTGACCAGCCGCCTTTTGATCCGGTAATTGCCGTTGAGGTAACCGGAGCAGTTGACTCCCCTTCGACAGATTTGCTAGCCGCTTGGCTCGAAATGAAGTTGAAGATTAAGGTGAATCTGATTCGCACCAATCGAGGCAAGGCAGTTTCTGGAATTCGCGGAGTCAAGTTGATTCGCAAGTCTGGCGACATTGAGATTGTGCGACGAGTTCCTGATGTTGCGACACTCATTCAGCCAACCCAGCCGACTCGAGAGATCTCATTGCCGCGTCGCTCATTGCGCGACTGCCTTAGCGAAGACCTGCGACGTCTAGACCCTGATGATCTCTTCGGAAAAGTCATTACAAAGGGTTTCGCAGCGGTTCCAAAGCCAAAGCTCACCTCGACTAAGAAGCCGGCCGCAATGAAGCCGGCCGCTAAAAAGCCAGCAGCCAAGAAGCCGGCCGCGAAAAAGAAATAATGTCGCGCCTAGTCAATCGCTTCAAGAACGCCGAGTCGCTTGCAAAAGCGGCAGCAGAAGAGTTCGTTAGCAAGATCGCGGCGCTAACCGCCGAAAAGCCGGTGGTGAACATCATGCTTACCGGCGGAACCATCGGCATTGCCGCTCTGGCGGCGATTGCCGAGCGTGAAGACGCTCACCTGCTCGATTGGTCGAAGGTTCACATTTGGTGGGGCGACGAGCGCTTCGTGGCCGCTGACTCATCAGACCGCAATGCTGTGCAAGCCCGCAAGGCGATGCTCAGCCGCTTGCCGGTTGTTGAGGCAAACATCCATGAATTCGCTGCCGATGATGGCCTAATCTCACTCGATGAGGCCGCGTCGCTATTTGCGGCAGAACTAGCAGTTATCAAGCCGCATTTCGATATGGCTTTCGTTGGAATGGGCCCGGATGGCCACATCTGCTCGCTGTTTGCTGACAAAAAATTGCCTGAGGCTGGCGCACTAGTTGTTGCAGAGCACGACTCGCCTAAACCGCCACCGCAGAGACTCAGCTTCACATACGAGGCTATGAACTCGGTCGATGAACTCTGGTTTGTGGTTGCTGGTGCTGACAAGGCCGATGCTATTGAAATTGTCTTTGGCGACAACCCTGAGAGTTTGCCTGCCGGACGAGTGCGCGGAGCCCTTAAGACTATTTGGTTTGTTGATCAGACTGCTGCAACCAAGACTTGGGGCTGCTAGAAGTTTTCGAAACTACTTCTTGGCCGCGGTTTTCTTAGCGGCGGCTTTTTCTGCCTTGTCGGCTGCTGCAGCAGCTGCGGTAGCAGCGGTGCGACGCGCACGAATCATGGCGACGGCATCTTCGAGAAGTTCTTTTGCCTCAGCGTCTGTGCGACGCTCTTTTACATACGCAAGGTGAGTCTTGTATGGCTCGTGCTTTGCGTTTTGAGGTGGGTTGTTTGGGTCAAGGCCTGCAGGAAGTCCGCAGTTTGGGCAGTCGATTTCTACCGGAAGCTCTTCTTCGATAACGCTTGAAGCGAATGCTGGGCTCTGAACATGACCCATGACGCAGTAGTAGTTTCGGACGACACGCTCAGCTTTGAAGCCGCGGTCTTCTTCACCCATTGGTCCAGCGCCAACGCGTGAACCACGAATTGCTGATCCCCCGGTTGTAGCCATCAGAGTTCCTTAGACGAGTGCGAAGCGGGTAAATAGACCGAGAGTGATAATCACTACGTTCCAAACGATTCCGAGAATGATCGTTACTCGGTTGAGGTTTCTTTCGGCAACGCCTGAAGAGTTCATGGTGCTAGTGACGCCACCGCCGAACATGTCGCTTAGACCGCCACCGCGACCCTTGTGCAACAGAATCAGCAAAGTCAGGAGCAAGCTGGTGATTGCCAGCAGCACCTGTAGTGCGATTTGTAGAGCAGCCATTTATTTACCTCAGTTTCTAAATCTATGAAATTATACGCCGATGTGCTTCTGGAAGCGCGAAATACCGCTGAACTCGTCGGCATCTAGGCTGGCGCCACCAACCAAAACACCGTCAACCTCTGGGCTTCGCAAGAAGCCAGCAACGTTAGCCGCCTTGACCGAACCGCCATACAGAATGCGGGTTGCGGCGGCGATCTCTTCGCCGTGCTCGCCGGCAATTGCCTCGCGAATCTTTGAGCAGACCGAAGCAGCCTCTTCAGGAGTGGCCACCTTGCCGGTGCCAATCGCCCATACCGGCTCGTATGCAATCACGAATTCGCCCAATTGGTCGTGCCCAGCAAGTGCAGCCAGGGTCTGGCGCACAGGCACTGCAGCCTGGCCCTCAGACTCGAGTTCTTCTAGGGTTTCGCCGACGCAGATGACCGGCACCAATCCGTGTCTAAATGCAGCAGATGTCTTTGCCTGAATGACTTCGTCGTTTTCTGCGTGGTACTGACGACGCTCGCTGTGGCCAATCAATACATATTTGACATCAAGCTTCTTGAGAAAGGCACCTGAAATTTCACCCGTATAGGCACCGTTGTCAAACTTCGACAGGTCTTGTGCGCCGAGCTTGATTTCAAATTTGTCTGCATCAATTAGCGTCTGAACCGTGCGCAGATCTGTGAATGGAGGAAACACCGCGACTTCAGCAGACGAATAGTCGTGTGCTGCGTCTTTCAGAGACCAGGCAAGCTTCTGCACGAGTGCGATGGCCTGCTGGTGATCAAGGTTCATCTTCCAGTTGCCGGCGATAAGCGGAACGCGATTAGTCATTTTTACTCTCTCTAGCCAAGCACTTCGATGCCCGGCAGGCTCTTGCCTTCTAGAAACTCGAGGCTCGCTCCGCCACCGGTTGAAATGTGACCGAACTGAGCATCTTCGAAACCTAGAATGCGAACGGCAGCAGCAGAGTCTCCTCCGCCGACAACCGATAGGCCATCTACTTCAGTGAGCGCTGCCGCAACTTCGCGGGTGCCGTTTGCGAACTTATCAATTTCAAAAACACCCATAGGGCCGTTCCAGAAAACTGTTTTTGCTTCGCGAATTTCTCGTGCAAAGTTTGCAGCCGAGGTTGGGCCGATGTCTAGACCAAGACCGCTAGCGCCAAATGGGCTGCTCTCGATTTCTGCTGCAGAGGTAATTGCTACTTCTGCATCAGCGCCAAACTTGCTTGCTACCACGATGTCTGTTGGCAAAACCACTTCGACACCAAGTTCGGCGGCGCGCTGAAGGTAGTTCTTGCAAGTTTCAATTTGGTCTTTCTCTAGCAGACTAGCGCCAACCTTGTGGCCCTGTGCTGCCAAGAATGTGAACACCATTCCGCCGCCAACCAAAAGCTTGTTTACGTTTGGCAACAAGTGATCAATCACACCGAGTTTGTCGCTGACCTTAGAACCGCCGAGAACAACAGCATACGGACGTTCAGGGTTCTGAGTTAGTCGGGTTAGAACGTCAAGTTCTTTCTCGATCAAGAACCCTCCGGCGCTTGGCAAAGCCTTGGCCAGCTCATAAACGCTCGCCTGTTTGCGGTGCACAACACCGAAACCGTCGCTAATGAAGAAGTCTCCGAACTCAGCTAGCTTCGAGGCAAACACCTCTCGCTCGGCGGCATCCTTGCTTGTCTCACCCGCGTTGAATCTCAGGTTCTCAAGCACGACAACCGCACCGCGAGCCATTGCCTTTACGGCTCCGTGAGCCTCGCTGCCGACTGTGTCAGTAGCGAAGAAGACGTCTTGGTGCAGCAACTCGCCGAGGCGCTTAGCTGCCGGCGCAAGTGAATACTTCGCGTCGGGTGCACCCTCAGGGCGACCCAGGTGCGAGATGACTACTACCTTCGCGCCCTGGTCGACCAAGTGCTTGATGGTTGGCACCGACGCAACAATTCGGCCGTCGTCAGTGATGCGGTCGCCGTCTAGCGGAACATTGAAATCGCAGCGAATGATTACGCGCTTGCCATCAAGCGATGGCAGGTCAGCGATGCGGCGCATTAGAGCTTGCTGGCGACTAGCTCGGTTAGTTCAACGAGGCGGTTTGAGTAACCCCACTCGTTGTCATACCAAGAGCTGATCTTCACGGTGCGACCGATGACCTTGATTAGGCCTGCGTCAACGAT
>JBEGTK010000043.1:0-5953 GCA_041179445.1 Actinomycetota bacterium
CCCACTGGTCACCGCGGTGCCTGCTCGCAGCGCAGGCGACCAAACCACGCGAATCACCCAGGGCAATGCGGCAAAAGTCTTTTCAAAGAAGCCACGGATGGCCGCCCGCTCCGCAGACTGCACTCCCCTTGCCACTCCATAAACCGGCCGAGGCTCGCCAAGAACTGAACCGGCAATCATGATGAGCGCGAAAAACAGAACCGGAAAAATCAATCCCATGGTTTGGTTCGGTGAAATCGCCTTGAAGTCGGCACCGCGAACCACAAAGAAAGTCAGCGCGGCATAGGTCGCAATTGAACCGAGCCAAGCTGGCCACATCTCTGGTGCACCCGAGATTCGGCGACCAACTCGCCAAGCCAGCCATCCAAGAAAGATGCTGTAACCGAGCGGAATCAGTGAGATTGCGAAGGCCGAGACTTTTAGACCAAGAACCGTTCCGGCGGCAACATTGAGGCTGACGCCCTGGGCTAGCAACCAGATGTCACTTGCGGTGCGAAAAGCCGCAACGTAGTGTGTCTGCGGATCGTTCTCGAAAAGCCAAAGAACCGACAGCGACACCGCGAGCGCGCCAAGCCCAATCACAACGGTGATTAGGGCCTGAACGGCACCTATCGCGAGAGTCAGCCGACGGTTCAAGGTGTGGCTTAGAGGCTCTTGTAAACCTCACGCATAAGCGCGGCGGTCTCGCTAGGAGTCTTGCCGACCTTTACACCGGCAGCCTCGAATGCCTCTTTCTTAGCCTGTGCGGTTCCGGCTGAGCCAGAAACGATTGCACCTGCGTGACCCATGGTCTTGCCCTCTGGGGCGGTGAAGCCCGCAACATAAGCAACGACTGGCTTGGTTACGTGCTTCTTGATGTAGTCAGCGGCCTTCTCTTCAGAGTCGCCACCGATCTCACCAATTAGAACGATTGCCTTGGTCTCTGGGTCAGCTTCGAAAGCTGCGAGTGCGTCGATGTGAGTGGTTCCGATAACCGGGTCTCCACCAATACCGATTGCAGTTGACATGCCGATGTCGCGAAGCTCAAACATCATTTGGTAAGTCAGGGTTCCCGACTTTGAAACCAAACCGATTGGGCCAGGGCCGGTGATGTCGCTAGGAGTGATTCCCGCGTTAGATTTTCCGGGGCTGATGATGCCTGGGCAGTTTGGGCCGATAAGACGAGTCTTGAGACCCTTCTCTACGTTGTATGCCCAAGCCGAAGCTGAGTCGTGAACCGGAATGCCCTCGGTGATTGCAACCGCTAGAGGAATCTCTGCGTCGATTGCCTCAACGATTGCTGCCTTTGCGAATGCAGGTGGCACAAAAATAACGCTGACGTTTGCGCCGGTTGCAGCCATTGCCTCAGCAACGGTTCCGAACACTGGCAAAGAGGTTCCGTCGATCTCAACGGTCTCGCCAGCCTTGCGTGGGTTTACTCCACCAACGATGTTTGAGCCGCCCTTGAGCATGCGAGCGGTGTGCTTCATGCCCTCACTGCCGGTCATGCCCTGAACGATAATTCGAGAGTCTTCGTTTAGAAAAATAGCCATTTTGTTTTCGTCTCTCGCTTACTTGTTTGCCAACTCAGCGGCCTTGTCGGCAGCTTCATCCATGGTCTCGACAACGGTCACTAGCGGGTGGGCATATTCAGCAAGGATGCGGCGACCCTCGTTGACGTTGTTGCCGTCAAGGCGCACAACTAGTGGCTTGGTAGCGGTTGCACCCAGGGTGTTTAGCGCGCCAACGATTCCGTTTGCAACTGCATCACAGGCCGTGATTCCACCGAAGACGTTTACGAAAACGCTCTTCACCTGTGGGTCGCCAAGAATAACGTCTAGACCAGCAGCCATAACCTCAGCTGAGGCACCGCCACCAATGTCTAAGAAGTTTGCTGGGCGAACGCCGCCGTGCTTCTCGCCTGCATATGCAACGACGTCGAGCGTTGACATAACTAGACCTGCACCGTTGCCGATGATTCCAACCTGGCCGTCTAGCTTCACGTAGTTGAGGTCCATGGCCTTAGCCTTTGCCTCTAGTGGGTCTAGGTCGTCGCGCTGAAGGTCGTCGCGATCGTTGTGTCTGAACTCTGCGTTCTCGTCTAGCGAGACCTTGCCATCGAGAGCAAGAATCTGACCATCGGTGGTTAGCACGAGAGGGTTTACCTCAACGAGGGTTGCGTCTTCTTCAACGAAAACTTTGTAAAGAGTTACGAAGACGTCTGCGACCTTGTCTGCTAGGTCGTCGCCGAAGCCACCGGCCTTTGCAATCTCAAGTGCCTTTGCCTTGTCGATGCCCTTGACCGCGTCAACAGCAATCTTGGCTAGTGCCTCTGGGCGCTCTTCTGCGAGCTGCTCGATTTCCATTCCGCCCTCGACGCTGCAAAGCGACAAGAAGGTGCGGTTTGATCTGTCTAGCAACACTGAGAAGTAGAACTCTTTGTCGATGCTCGCACCCTGCGCGATCATTACGCGCTTGACTACGTGGCCCTTTATGTCGAGACCCAAAATCTTCTCGGCTGCCTCTTTTGCCTCTGCTGGGCTCTTGGCAACTTTCACACCGCCTGCTTTGCCTCGGCCACCGGTCTTAACCTGAGCCTTGACGACAACTACTCCACCGATCTTGGCGGCTGCTGCCTCTGCTTCTTCTGGGGTGTCTGCAACGAGTCCCTGTAGCACTGGAACTCCGTGACGCTCGAACATATCGCGCGCCTGATATTCAAATAAATCCACTGTGATTTCCGTTCAAATTGCGGCCAACTCGACCAAGTTTAGCCGAGCCAACCCACCCCCTGAGCCCACGGATGCAGGCTCGGCGTGCCGTTTTCTTACTTCTTGGTTGAGTAACCCGTTGGGCACTTAGGGGCTACCGCGGTGACCTTCTTGGTCACCTTCGAGTTGCCCTTTTTGTAGCAAGTTATTGTCTTGGTTGGCGCCACCATTTTCACTGTGAGGGTGGTTGTCTTAGACGCCAACTCAGTCGAACCCGCTGAAGTCATGCTGATCGAGCAGGTGCCCGCGGTTTTTGCCGTAAGTGACCCGTCTACGATTTGGCAAGTTTTCGGTGTCAGCACCTGAATTGTTGCCGGTTGACCCGAAAGTGTCGAGGCCAACTGATCGATGGCAACCGATACGCCAACATTTACCTTGGTGACGACCTGCGAGATCTCATCGGTCGGAGGGTTGAAAATGAGAATTCCTTTGTTGTCGGCGTCGATTCGTGCCCGAGCCGAGTTGCCGCAAGAGTTCTGCGCAATTGTGTCGATTGCAATTTTGGTTTGCGCTTCTGTTGGTTTAGTAATTTTTAGTTCCGTCTTGCTGGTTATGTAACTCCATGCCGACCAGGGCAACCATTTCTTTTCAACCGAGTCGTAATAGGTCACTACGTATCCAACTCTGTTTGCCGCGACACCAGTTGCCGCCGGAGATATTGTGACGATGAGTCCTGTCAGAGTGTGCTTGTAGCTCACAATAGGCGCATCAGGTGCCGCCGAACATCCCGGTGAAACTACACCCGTCGAGTTTCCGGTTGAGGTGTTTGTTCCGGTAGACGTATTGGTAGAGCTAGGTGGTTTTGGCAAAGTTGCCCTGCAAGTGTCGTATTTGACAATCGAATTCAAAGCGCTGCTAGCAAAAGAAAGGTAGTAATAACCGATTGCGTCTTGCAAATATTTTGCACAGGTCGACTCTGTTGCTTCCAAGCCAGCAGACTTGTAGCACTGGTACATGTTGTAGTAGCCAAGGCTGTCTGGAGACTCGGCATAGTTTGCCGCGATTGATATGCAGTTAGTTGCCTGCGCCTCGGTGACGTTCATTGGCGCAAAGTTGAAACCCAGCGCCAGGGCCAAAATTAGGGCCAGTTTCTTGATCATTTGAACTCCCGAAGTTCGACATGCCTAAATCAAAGTTTAGTAATTGGGGCGACTCGCACCAGCAGGCGCTTCTTGGCTCCCCCGGCAAAAATGACCTCGGCCGTCTGCTTTGGCGGTTCGCCTGAGACGTCGATAACGCGGCCCTGGCCGAAATCTGAGTGCTCAATCTTGTCGCCAACCACAAGGGTCAGGTCGCCGTTGTCTCGAACCGAGCTGATGGCGCCCTTCCATTCGGTGCGCGGCTTCTCTTTGCGTTCGCCTGGTTCATAGCCAACCGAGCGGGCGATCGAACCCGAGTAGCCGCTCGAGCCGAGCCCGCGGTTTGCACCCGACTCACGCCAATCGATCAAGCCGTCTGGAATCTCGGTCAAGAAACGACTTGGCACAGAGCTCTCTGATTCGCCAAAGGTCGTTCGCTGCATTGCAAGCGAGATGTGCAACTTCTTCTTTGCACGGGTGATGCCCACATAGAAGAGTCTGCGTTCCTCTGCGATGCCGCCTGGCACCAAGAACGACATCTTGTGTGGCAGCAGTGACTCTTCGATTCCGGTCAAGAACACTGCGTCATATTCGAGACCCTTTGCGGTGTGCAAGGTCATGAGCGAAACGGTTCCCGATTCGTCATCTATGTCGTCTGCGGCAGCGACGAGTGCAACTTCGTTCAAGAAGTCGGGCAGACGACCCTCAGGGTTGTTGCGCTGAAATTCTTTTGCGACAGAAACCAATTCTTCGAGGTTCTCAACTCGAGCTTCGTCTTGTGGGTCGCGGGAGTTCTTGAGCGACTCGAGCAAACCGCTCCTGTCTAGAACACCGCGCAAGATTGAGTCGACGGTGTCGGTTGCCATCTTGATTTCGAATTCTTCAATCAACGCATTTAACGAACTAATTGCGCCGGCAATCTTTGGCCCGAACCCAAGGTCGCTCGAATAAGCGAGTGACTCGCGAACAGACAATTTGTTGCGCTCTGCGAATGCCGCAATTGCGGTCTCACTCGCATCGCCGATGCCGCGTTTTGGCACGTTCAAGATTCGACGAACCGCAAGGTCGTCTTTCGGGTTGCTAATTGAGACCAGGTAGCCGAAGGCATCCTTGATTTCTTGACGCTCATAGAACTTGGTGCCACCGACCACGCGGTATGGCAGGCCGGCGCGAATGAAGATTTCTTCAAGGGCACGGGTCTGGGCGTTGGTGCGATAGAACACAGCGATGTCGCGGTAGTTGATGCCTCCGTCGCGGTGCAGGTCGCCGATTTCGTCAGCAATGAACTGGGCCTCGTCATGGGCCGAGTAGCCCGTGTAGCCAACGATTTTGTCGCCGTCGCCGCTGTCTGTCCAGAGGTTTTTGTTTGGGCGATCAAAGTTGTTGCCGATGACCGCGTTGGCCGCGCTCAAGATGTTCTGGGTCGAGCGGTAGTTCTGCTCTAGCAAAATCGTCTTTGCACCGGTGAAGTCTTTTTCGAACTCACTGATGTTGCGAATGTCTGCGCCACGGAACGCATAAATCGACTGGTCGCTGTCACCAACCACAGTTAGCGAAGCTGGTTCGAGAATTGCGCCGGTGCGCTGATCGACAACCTGGTGTTCGGCAGGCAATGGTTTGGTCAGTTCGCGAATGAGGGAGTACTGCGCGTGGTTGGTGTCTTGATATTCGTCGACAAGAATGTGGCGAAACTTCTTCTGATAGACGGCAGCAACATCAGGAAACGCCCGGAACAAATAAACGGTCTCGCCAATTAGGTCGTCGAAGTCGAACGCGTTGTTGCGGCGAAGTTCACCCTGGTATTGCAAGAACAACTCTGCGATTGCGCGAGCCTTTGGGTCGCTTGTGTCGATGTTGCGCGCAAAACTTTCGGCGTCGCTCAATTCGTTCTTGGCGTTTGAGATTGCAGAAGCGACAGCTGCCGGAGTGAGCCCGTGAACATCTGCACCAGAGTCTTTGATTAGTCGCTTGAGAATTGCTCGCGAATCGCCGCTGTCATAGATGGTGAAGTTCTGGTCGTGCCCGAGGCGCTCGCTCTCGCGACGAAGAATTGCAACGCAGGCAGAGTGAAAGGTTTTGATCCACATGCCTTCGGCGCTTTCACCGAGCAGGTGACGAACACGC
>JBEGTK010000044.1:0-7752 GCA_041179445.1 Actinomycetota bacterium
AAGAAGTTCGGCATTGAGAGCTTCGAGATCGTCAGGGTTGGCGGCGAGTTTTTGACTGACCCTACTTTGGTTGTTCGAACTAAGTTAGTCTGAACTAAGGAGTGACAATGGCAGACAAAGAGATTTCGGCAGCAGAGCAAAGCTCTGTAACTGAGCCGACAGTTGTCGCTGGACTTGGTTATCCTGCAGATCGAAAAGAAGTCAGCCCAGAACCAACGGGCTGGATCAATTCGAACGACGGCAACACCGAAAAAATTTAGGGGAGATGTTTCACGTGAAACATGAGGGCGAGAGCAACGGCATCCTTGGTGGATTCGCTGACACGCCACTCGCACGCGAAATCTCTGAGAACGCCAGCCGTTTGAACCGGGTTCGCGAAACCAGACTGCCTAAACCTGAGAAGACCCGCATCTTCACGATTTCTAACCAAAAAGGTGGCGTCGGTAAGACCACCACCGCGGTAAACGTGGCTGCAGCCCTTGCCAGCAAAGGCCTTCAGGTTTTGGTCATCGACCTTGACCCACAGGGAAACGCGTCTACCGCGCTCAATATTGAGCACCGCGAAGGAACCCCAAGCGTCTACAACGTGCTTCTAGAGGGCACTCCGATTGCGGATGTCGTGCAGATCAGCACCGAAATGCCGGGCCTAACCTGCGTTCCTGCAACCATTGACCTTGCCGGTGCCGAACTTGAACTGGTTTCGGTGGTAGCTCGCGAGACTCGCCTAAAGAACGCTCTCGACACCTACATCAACACATCGATTACCCCGCCAGACTACGTTTTCATCGACTGCCCACCGAGCCTCGGCCTTTTGACCGTCAACTCTTTCGTGGCCGCAAACGAGGTTTTGATTCCTATCCAGTGCGAGTACTACGCGCTCGAAGGCCTTTCTCAGTTGGTCAAGAACATTGACCTAATCAAGAAGTTCTTGAACCCAAGCCTCGAGCTTTCGACCATCTTGCTCACCATGTATGACAGCCGCACCCGCCTAGCCGCCCAGGTTGCCGAAGACGTGCGCAGCCACCCGCTTTTCACCCCGATTACCTTGAACACCGTGATTCCGCGTTCGGTCAAGGTTTCAGAGGCACCTTCTTACTCAAAGACCGTCATCACCTATGACGGCAGCTCTCCTGGTGCGATCTCGTATCTCGAAGCCGCCGCCGAAATAGCACTAAGAGGAGCAGAAGTTGGCAGATAAAAAGGGTGGCCTAGGCCGCGGAATTGGCGCACTGATTCCAACCGCACCAGCAGAAACTTCTCGCCCAAGCGACATCTTCTTTGGTGGCGGCACTCCTGCCAACACACCTAGTGCCGATTTGGTTGAGGTTCCGGGCATGAGCTTCAGAGAGCTCGATCTCGACGCCATCGTTCCGAACCACAATCAGCCTCGAACCGAGTTCAACCAGGCAGACATGGATGAACTGGTTCACTCGATTCGCGAATTCGGCGTTCTGCAGCCAATTGTCGTTCGTTCGCTTGCGAATGAAAACGGAAAATTCGAGCTAATCATGGGCGAGCGCCGCTGGCGTGCATCGCGTTTGGCCGGCAAGACCACGATTCCGGTGGTTGTGCGTGAAACCGCAAACGAAAACATGCTTCGCGACGCACTTCTAGAGAACCTGCACCGCAGCAACTTGAACCCACTCGAAGAAGCAAGCGCCTATCAGCAGCTGATGGCCGACTTCGGCATCACTCAAGACGCACTCTCGGCAAAGATCGGCCGCTCTCGCCCACAGATCGTCAACTTGAAGAGCAGATTGCAATCGACACCGACGGTGCGAAGAAGAAGGGCTCGGTTCGTGCCGGATCAAAGACTGCGGCACTTGATGAACTCGCGCAAAAACTTGGTGACGCGTTAGATACTCGCGCAAAGATCAAGCTCGGAAAAAAGAACGGCGAAATCAAAATTGAATTCGCAACCATGGGCGACCTGTTCAGAATTCTCGACAAGTTCGGCATCGACCGAAACATTTAGCAACGCCGTTTCACATTTCTTGTGAAACATATTTAGCGAGTGCGAACCGCTGCTTCTGCAAGCGAAAGATAAACGCTGCTCAACGTTGAACCCTCGGCCGTGATTGCCTGTGGCAAAAGCGAAGTCTCAGTCATGCCCGGGCAAACGTTCGCCTCGAGAAACCAGACAACACCCTTCTTATCAACGATGGCGTCGACGCGTGAAATGTGACGCAACCCCAGAGCAACGTGCGAGTCGATTGCTAGCTTTGCCGCACGCTCTGAGATTGCCTTCGACACTCGAGCAGGCACGTAGTAGTTGGTCTCGCCTGCTGTGTAACGCTCTTGATAACCGAAGCGACCAGAGACCGGTTCAACTTCAACAGCAGGTAGCGCGATTGGTCCTGAACCCAAGTCGATGACACTGATTGCCAACTCGGTTCCTTCGATGTACTTCTCGATGATCGCAACGTCGCAGTAGACATATGCATCGACCATCGCTCGTGAAAGTTCATCTGCCTTCTTCACAACGGAAACACCTTGCGCGCTGCCACTGCGTGCTGGTTTCACAACCAACGGAAAACTGATTGTCTGGGTAACCGCTTTTAGAACACCATCTGCATCGAGTTCTCGAAATGTGTCTTTAGGCAAGGTCACCGATGCTGGAGTTTGAATTCCGGCCTGAGCAACGATCACCTTAGCGATCGATTTATCCCAGGCGAGTCGAGCGCCGCTCGCAGTTGCACCAACGAATGGAACACCGGCGAGAGAAAGAATGTCGCGAAGAGCGCCGTCTTCACCACTTGCTCCGTGCAGGCAAGGCCAGATTACGTCTGGCTTGTCTTTCTTAATGTTTGACAGAAGATGTTCATCGGGCTCACGAATGATTACCTCGGCGCCTGCGTCGAGCAGTGCGTCTGCAACGCGGCGACCAGACTTCAACGAAATGTCGCGTTCGTGCGAAATGCCGCCCGCAAGAATTTGAACCTTGAGCTTGCTCTTTGACTTGCCTTTAGAAATCATTGCCGCCTACTTAGTTTTCTTGCCGAATGTTTCTAGCAACTCGGTCTGCAAATTAATCACAGATGCGAGTCGCTTGATTCCTACCTTGATGTTTTCTGGTGTTGGAAAGCTGTAGCAAACGCGAAGGTGCTGGTGTCCGGTTCCGTCTCCGAAGAATGCGGTGCCCGGTGTGTATGCGACGAGTTCTTTAACCGCGAGCGGAAGCATCGCCTTCGAGTCGATTCCCTCTGGCAGAGTGAGCCAAAGATAGAAGCCACCGTCTGGCTGAGTTGTGTGCACGTTCGGCAGGTATTCGCGAACAGCTTCGAGAGCCGCGTTCTTTCGCTCGTGATAAACACCTCTGAAGGTGTCGACCTGCTTGCGCCAGTCTGCGATGGATAGGTATTCACTAATCATCATTTGCGAGAACATCGATGGGCAGAGCAAAGCTGACTCTTGGGCCAAAACGATCTTGTCGCGAAGCGCTGGCGGGGCCAGCACGTAACCGACCCTGAAGCCCGGGGCCAAAATCTTTGAGAACGAACCTAGGTAGATGACGTTGTCATCCATGCTTCGAAGCGCGTCAGGCACTGGCTTGTCGAAATAGAGAAGCCCGTATGGGTTGTCTTCGAGAACCAGAATGTGTTCGCGCTGACAAATCTCGATGATCTTTGGGCGACGCTCTTTGGCTAGGGTCACACCAGAAGGGTTCGCGAAGTTCGGCACGAGATAAAGAAACTTGATTCGACGACCCTGGGCCTTCATGCGGTCGATGGCCTCTTGCAGCGCCTCAGGCGAGATGCCCTCTTCGTCTGTATAGACGTGTTCGATGTGAGCCTCGTAGTGCCTAAAGATTCCGATAGCGCCAACATATGAAGGGCCTTCGGCTAGAACAACATCGCCCTTGTCGAGAAACAGGCCAGCAACCAGGTCGAGTGCGTGCTGAGAACCGGTGGTCACAACCACGTCGTCAGGCGACGCGTGAATTCCCTCGAGAGCCATGATGTCGCGAAGCTGTTCGCGAAGCTCTGCGTCACCCTGACCGCCGCCATATTGAATTGCGAGATTGCCCTTCTTGGCCATCATCGACTCGTATGACTTGGCGAGCAATTCTTTTGGCAGGGCCGAGACATAGGGCATGCCGCCGGCTAGCGAGACTACTTCTGGGCGTGAAACGACGGCAAAAAGCGCGCGAACTTCAGAGACAGAAAGGGTGTGGGCGCGCTCGGCGTAAGAATCTAACCAGCCATCGAAGTTAGTGCTGCGCGGAGTATTGCTCTCTGGCATAGGCCTAGCGAAGCCACTGAGCAAGGTCTTGCTCAAGCGCAAACTTTGGCTTGGCACCGACCATTGCCTTGACCAGCTGTCCGCCCTCAAAAACCTGAAGGGCAGGGATGCCGGTGACGCCGTACTGCTGAGCGAGACCTGGCTCTTCGTCGACGTTGACCTTTACGATCTCGATCTTGTCGCCATACTCAGCTGAAATCTGGTCGAGGATAGGAGCCACTTGACGGCAAGGGCCGCACCACTCCGCCCAGAAGTCAACCAACACTGGCTTGGCGTTGGCAAGTACATCTGCCTGAAAGCTTGCGGTTGTTACGTTCTTGGCCATTTTTATCCTCGGTTTCTTGTGGAACTTAGTTTCTAAATTTAGTGGGAGTCTAGGTAGTGCTCTGCATCTAGGGCTGCGACACAGCCAGAACCTGCAGCGGTAATTGCCTGACGGTAGGTCGGGTCAATCACGTCACCGCAGGCAAATACACCAGGGATGCTGGTGCGCGAGCTGCGACCGTCAACCTTGATGAACTTCTCGCTTGTCAACTCGACTTGGTTTTCAACCAACCAGACGCGAGGGTCTGAACCAATTGCAATGAAAAGACCATCGATTGCGAGTTCGCTAACGCTGCCGTCAACGGTGTTCTTTAGTTTCAAGCCCGAGAGGTTCTTCTCGCCTAGCAACTCTTCGACTGCAGAGTTATAGACAACTTCGATCTTTGGGTTATTCAAGACGCGATCTTGCATGGTCTTTGAAGCCTTGAATGAGTCACGACGGTGAATCAAATAAACCTTGCTGCCGAAGCGGCTCAAGAAGTTGGCTTCTTCCATGGCTGAGTCGCCTCCGCCAACTACGGCGATTGCCTTTTCTCTGAAGAAGAAGCCGTCGCAGGTTGCACACCACGAGACACCGTGGCCGCTCAATTCTTTTTCACGAGGCAAACCGAGCTCGCGGTAAGCCGCTCCGGTAGCCAAAATGACGGTCTTGGCCTCGAAAGTCTGGCCACCACCGGTCTTCACAATCTTGATGTCGCCCTTGAGCTCGACCTCGATGACGTCATCCAAGAGAATTTCGGTGCCGAAGCGCTCGGCCTGAGCCTGCATGCTTGCCATTAGATCTGGGCCCATTAGGCCATCTGGAAAGCCAGGAAAGTTCTCGACCTCGGTGGTCTTCATTAGCTCGCCACCGGCTTCAACCGACGATGCGATAAGCAACGGCTCGAGCCCCGCACGAGCGGTATAGATGGCGGCGGTGTAGCCAGCTGGCCCTGAACCGACAATGATGACGTTGCGCAAGATTTCTCCTAGAACTGGGCGAATGCCCCACAGATACTAAGCAAATTTTAGCGGCGCAAAATTCCCTTTGCTGACGACAGCGCGTTCTCAACCTCACGAACTCGCAACAGCTTGAGTAACAAAAGGTAAACGGCGACCATCACGGCGCCGACCGCAAGATCGACAATCAGCGAGTTCACGATGGTCTTCACGGCGAATGCCCCTGGGCCGATGCCACCGAACAGGTTGAGCGTGCCCCAACCGGCAGCTGCAGCCAATGCGGCCGCGGCGGCAAACTTCAGCGTGCTGCTCGCAATTTGGTGCTGGCCAAGTGAGCCGATTCGCTTGCGCAACAGCCAGTAGGCAAGTGCCGCCTGAACCGTGACGGTGAAGCTGGTGAGCAAACTCAAACCGACAACCAACCATTCACGTGGAACCAGCACCGACATTGTTAGCGAACCGGTGATGTGCAAAGCGATCTGCACGCAGGTGAAAACGAAAGGCGTGCGAGTGTCTTCGAGTGCATAGAACGAACGCTGCATCATGAATACGAAACTGAACGGAAGCAACCCGACCATCAGCGCGATCAAAACATTCGCGAGAGCAGCCGTGCCAACATATTCGCCGATGAAGATTCGCGAGATCGGATAAGCGAGAACGATTATTGTCGCGCTCGCAATCACAGAGATAAGTGAAATTGTGCGAAGACCCTGAGCGAGATCTGACTTCATCAGGTCGATGCGATTTTCTTGAACGTGCGCAGACATCTTTGTGAAATATGCGGTAGCGATAGAAACCGTTGCAACGCTGTGCGGCAACATAAAAATCAACCAGGCAATTGCGGCTGCTGCAACAGATGCGATTGCAACCGAATTGCTTCGCGCGCTAACCGCACTCGATGCGACGACTGTTTGAACGAGCCCGCCGATTTGAGTTGCGACAACCATGCCGAGTGACCATGACGCTGCCTTAAGCGCAGGTCGCAATCCGAACCCGCGCCACTTGAAATTCAAGTTGAGTTTGATTCCGATTTTCTTCCAGGCAACAAAAAGAATTAGTGCCTGCGAAATCACACCGAGTGTCGTGGTTCCGGCTATCCATGAAATTTGCAACTGCGACCAGTCATCAACGTTTTGAATTCCGGTTGGGTCTGTGCCGAACATCACGACATAACCGATAAGGCCGGCGAGCGAAACAACGTTGTTCAAAACCGGTGCCCACATGAATGGGCCGAATGCGCTTCGTGCGTTTAGCACCTCACCCAAAAGTGAATAGAGGCCATAGAAGAAAAGTTGTGGCAAGCACCAGTATGCGAACGCCGTCGCAAGAGCAAGTTGTGCCGGCGACCAACCAGAGGTGTAGAGCGAAACCAAGACCGGGGCAGCGAGTGTGGTCGCCACGGTTGTAAAAAAGAAGATCGTGATGATGAAGGTCAGCAGCTTGTCGACATAGCCCTTGCCGCCATCTTTATGGGCTCTAGCCTTGACGATTTGCGGAACCAAGACCGCCTGCAGCACGCCGCCGACGATGATCGCGTAGACGTTGTTCGGCAGCTGGTTGGCAACACCAAAGGCGTCTGCAGCGTTTGTGGTCACACCGATAGCCATCGCTAGCAACACCGAACGGGCGAAGCCGAGTGCTCGCGAAAGCACGGTTCCGCTCGCCATAACCAGCGAAGACTTTACGACGCTCATTCGGCGTTTCTGTTTTCGCGACGCTTGCGAAGGGTTCGCATTAGACCGAGGGTTCCGAGAATCGAAACAGCTGCGGTGAAGCCAACGATGATCGTGGTCTCTGCGTCTGCGTTTACATTCACATGGATGATGGTTTTCTCGTCGAGAGAGTGACCAGAGAAACTCTTAAGCCAAACCACTAGGTCGACTTTGCCAACACCGGTTGCGGTCACCGGAAGTTTTGCGGTCACCGTGGTGCGTGCAGGAATTTTAACTTCGATTGCTGCCGGAATAACTAGTCGACCGTTTGTTGCGATTGCGTGCATATGCACGACAACATCGTTCGCGTAATCGTTTTGAATTCGCACAGGAATATTTGACGAAGAAGAAAGAAGGTTGATGTCAGAACCTGGCACGAAGTGAACGCGCGCAAACTTGCACTCGCTGATGAAGTCGACATCAATGCGAATGAAAGTGCTAGCGCTGTTGCTGCTAATTTGCGAATCACTCTTCGGCCCTCGCCCACTCGATAACTTTTCGCGCGAGGCGTTTTTCGTTTTCGTGAGTCAGTTGC
>JBEGTK010000045.1:0-5995 GCA_041179445.1 Actinomycetota bacterium
GGCAGAACGCACGGACTCAAAAACGAAACCAAACCGGCGAGCATCGCGATTGGAATCGCGACGAACATTGAGCCGCCAAGAATCTGTTCGGCTAGGTTCACTTTTCGTCGACCACTGTCTGCACGAGAGCCTTCAAAGTTGAAACTTCAACACGACCAAGAACGCGAGCCGCGACTCGACCCTTCTTGTCAATCACGAGAGTTGTCGGCACGGCCTGCGGTGGAACCAATCCGGTGAAAGCCAAAAGAACCGAACCTGACTTTGCATCGATGATTGATGGCCAGGTGATATCAAAGTTGCGATCGAATGCGAGTGCTGTTGCCGCCGAGTCGCGAACGTTCACTCCGACAAATTGCACGTTTTTGCCGATGAACAAACGATTCACTTCGACAAGGTCTGGAGCTTCTGCACGGCAAGGGGCACAAGCCGCGTACCAGAAGTTCATTACAACGACGACACCTTCGAGTTGATCGCTCTTCAGAATTCCGCCACTCTCGGTTGGCCCAGCCCAAACGATTGGCTCACCACGATTAGCTTCTGCGATTTCTACAACGGTGCCATCGCCGGCGATGTAGTTCTTGTTGTCTCCAGCTTTGAACTGATCTGCTAGTTGGTCATTCGAACAAGCGCCCAAAGTCAGCGTCATGCTCACCGCGAGCGCGACCGCCGCAATCTTTCGCAAGCTCTGCCGAATGGTCATTAGACAGCACCCTTGTCTTTTGCCCCGGCTTCGGCGGCTGGGTCTAGATAGTCGACTTCGATCCAAACCCCGTCGCGCTTCTCAAAACTGGTGATTGACGAGAGACCACAGCGGCGGTGCTTTGGGTTGTGGGCCAGCTTTGCACCGTTGACCTTGCGGTGAACCATCCAGATTGGCAACTGGTGGGTGACAAGCACGACATCGCCAGACTCCACCTCGGCCGCCAGGTCATCCATGGCTTCAAACATACGGGTCACGATTGACTCGTAGCTCTCGCCCCAAGAGGGGGTGTTCGGGTTGCGCAGGTGCACATAAAGGTGTGGGCGAACGGCCACGTGGCGGGCGCTGAGCTTGCGGCCCTCAAAGACGTTATAAGGCTCGATGAGGCGCTGATCCGTGATCGGGTCGAGCCCGAGGTGCTCTGCAATTGGCTCTGCAGACTGCTGGGTGCGCAACAGCGGTGATGTGACGATCTTGGAAACCGGGCGATTTAGGTTCTTGATTGCCTCTGCCGCGGTCTTCGCCATCTCGACGCCACGTTCACTCAAATGAAAATGCGGAAGCCGGCCATAAAGCACGCCACCTGGGTTATGAACCTCACCGTGGCGAACCAAGTGAAGGCGATCGGCGGGCATGTGCCTAGTCTACCCGCGGGTAAACTTAGGGCTAGACGCCGATTCAGGCAACTAACAGCAAGAAAGCAAGGATCAAATGCGCGAGCGCACTCTCGTTAAAGACCTGGCCGCACGCCAGGATGGGCCAGTAGTTCTAGGCGGCTGGGTCGAGAAGCTTCGCGATCAGAAGCGCATTCAGTTCGTCATTCTCCGCGATGAGTCAGGTGACGTTCAGGTGACCTATCCTCGCCCTGTTATCGACGAGCAGCCAGACGAGAACGATGCCCTCGCTGCCAAGATTTCGACCCTAACCGCCGGCTCATTCATTTGGGTGCACGGGCGTTTGGTTCACGACGAGCGCGTGAAGCTCGGCGGCCTTGAGATTCAGCTTGATGACATCGAGATTGTCACCCTTGCAGACCCAATCAGCCCGATTGCCGAAGACACCTCTATCGACAAGCGTCTCGACTGGCGCTACTTAGATCTTCGCCGCGCAGAGATGAACCTGGTCTTCAAGATTCAGACCACTATCGAGCACGCTTGGCGCGAATATTGGAGCGAGAACAACTTTGTTGAGATTCACTCACCTAAGTTGATGGCTTCGGCTTCAGAGTCGAACGCAGAATTGTTCAAGCTCGAATACTTCGAGACTCACGCATACTTGGCGCAGAGCCCACAGTTCTACAAGCAGATGGCAATGATGGCTGGCTTCGGTCGCATCTTCGAGATCGGCCCAGTGTTTAGAGCTGACCCATCTTTCACTTCGCGTCACGCAACAGAGTTCATCTCTGTAGACATCGAAGTTTCATGGATTGACTCGCACGAAGACATCATGGCAATTCAAGAGCAGCTCATGGTTCGCGCCATCAGCGCTGTGAAAGAAAAGCACGGCGAAGAGATCAAGCGCCTATTCGACATCGACGTTGTTGTTCCGACGGTTCCTTTCCCACGCATTCCACTGGCAGAGGCCGTTGAGATTGTGAAAGAACGCGGTCACGAGATTGCACGCGGTGGTGACATGGACCCAGAGGGCGAGCGTCAGATTGCGGCTCACGTCTTCGAGAAGCACGGCCACGAGTTCGTGTTCTTGACCGACTACCCAGCGACGGTTCGCCCGTTCTATCACATGCGTCACGCTGACAACCCAGCGCTTACCAACAGCTATGACCTAATCTGGCGCGGCACCGAGATCACCACCGGTGCTCAGCGCGAGCACCGCCTCGACGTGCTAACAGAGCAGGTCAAGGCAAAGGGTCTCGAGCCAGAAGGCCTTCAGACCTACCTCGACTTCTTCAAGTACGGCGCTCCGGCACACGGTGGCTTCGGAATGGGTCTGCTTCGCGTGATCATGTTGCTGCTTCACCAGCCAAACATTCGCGAGGTCGGTTACTTGTTCCGCGGACCAAACCGCCTCGAGCCATAAGCCTCAAAGAGAAATCCCCCGGATGTGTTCCGGGGGATTTTCTATTTCATCCAGTTCTCGACTTGCAAGCCTTTGACTCGCAAAAAGTGTTTTGTGTTGTTGGTTACGAGAGTCAGTTGATTTGCCATGGCTTGGCCTGCGATCAACGTGTCGGCATCACCTATAGGTTTTCCAGCTTTGATTAACTCGGCATGGATGCGACCAGATTCGCGCGCATCAGAATCATCAAAATCAATCACTCGAACATTCGAGAGAAAGCTTGTGACAATCTTTTCAACTTTGTCGCTGTCGGCCTGCATGAGGCCGCGCCAAAGTTCGTGATAGGTAACCGAAGAAATAGCCCAGTCGTTAATGTTTTCGATCATCCTCCTCTTTAAGACAGGTGAAGAATTCCTCGCGAAGTAGCTTGCAATATCGGTGTCTATCAAATATTTCACTATGCGGCAACCTTCTGCTTCTTTCGACTTCGAACAGGTGCTGGTTCATGACTTCGTTCAAAGTCAGGCCATTCGTCTTCAGAGATAGGTCCATACTTTTCATGAAGAGCGAAAAGCTCTTGAAACGGGTTTGGATTTTGCCGCTTGATCTCGATGTCACCTGTTTCGTCATCAACTTCGAGATATACGACGCCCTCGGTGATGTTGAGCGATGCTGGCAGTCGAATCGCGCTGCTGCCGCCATTCTTAAAAACCTTTGCTTCGAGAACTGTCTTCAAAGTGACCTCCAATTGCAATGTGTATAGACACAGTGTATAGACACCCTACGACAATGCCAAGAGCGGAAACACGAAGTATTTTTGTATTGCGAACTACTGTGTAATGTGTAATAGTGAATACATCGAAAGGAGCGACATGGATTCAACCCAGTTACTAAAAGGCGTTTTAGATGTAGCCGTTCTTGCCGTAATCGAACATGAAGACGGTTATGGCTATGACATCGTTCGCCGACTAAAAGCGGCAGGGCTAGACGAAATTGGCGATGCCTCGATCTATGGCACCCTGCGCCGGTTGTTCACTGCAGGTGCACTTACAAGCTATGTCGTTGCATCTGAAGATGGCCCACACCGAAAGTATTACGGCATCAACCAAACAGGCAAGCAGATGCTCAACGAGCAGCGGGCCACCTGGGCCACATTCAGCACAAAGATGTCGGCTCTCCTCGATTCACCAAAACCAACCAAACGAGCTAAAGGCGGCAAATAATGCAAACCCTAAGTGACTCAACTATCCAAGATTTCGCAGCATCAGTTCGTCTGGAGCTTCGTGACCTGCCAAAGTCAGTTGTCGAAGAACTAACCGGAGACCTCGAGGCATCACTTCAAGAACGCAGACAAGACGAAGGCGAAGACTTTCAACTTGGATCACCCACCGAATATGCTGCAGAGTTGCGTGAGGCCGCGGGCATGGGGCCAAGACCTGTGAGTAAGACAAGATTTAGCAGCAAAGCAGCGCTGTCTGCAGTTGAATCTTGGCTACGCAAGTACCAACTAACCAACGCCATTCTTGAATTTGGAATTTCAGTTAAGCCGCTCTGGTGGGTTCTTCGAGCCACACTTGCATGGGGTGTATTTTCTGGTTTCTTCCCAAACTCGACAACTGACTTGGCTCTGCTAGTGCTATTTATCTTTCTAAGTGTGCAGTGGGGCCGCAAAAAGTGGTTTACCGGCAAGTTCTTTGAAGGCATTCTGTTGCCATTGAACTTAGTCGCTGTCCTCTTGATAGCTCCGGGTTCAGTTCTAATCAGTAATGCTGTCAACACGGCGTTAAACGCTCTGCAGGTTATGAAGGAGTGGTCTGTTGACAGCGGTCTCGTTTATAACGGGGAGTCTGTTACCGAAATAAAGGCCTATGACTCGGCAGGCGCTGAGGTAAACGGATTGATTTTTCGAGATCAAAACGGCAACCCACTTGAAATAGGTGTCCCACTGGAAGAACTCACGCAATATCAGGTTCCTGATGTTCTTGGCTTCAGTTATGAGAACGCAAACAGTGCATTGAGTGAGGCTGGCCTGCCTGGTGTTGACTACATCTGGCTGAATGACGTGAGTGAGAAAGACGCCTATGTGGTTTCGATTGAGCCAGCTGCCGGTTCGGCAGTAACCTCTCGAGACGTCGTGACGGTGACCTTCGACCGCAAGTAACCAAAGATTCTCCCTCGGCATTCGCGAACCAAGTGCGGGTGCCGAGGGTTTTCTTATTTCACGCGTTTGACGGTGGCGTGAGCCTTGGCAGCCCACTCGTGCTTGCGGCCTAGACGACCAAGCACGAAGACCAGAATCGGAAACCAGAAGCGCTTCAAGATCCATCGAATTGCTGCAAACATCAGCGCACCGCCTCTTCTAGCGCGGCCATCAGCCGAACCGGGTCAATCTTCCAGTAATTGTGAACTTTGCCGTTTACCAAGAGAACCGGAATTTCTTCTGAGTAGCGCGAGTGCAGCTCGGCGTCATCCAAGATATTTTGTTCTTCAATGTGAACCTGAACCGAAGCGGCGACGCCTGCATGCAGCGCTCGAAACTGGCTTGCAACAGTGTTGACCACAAGGCGCGCATCATCGCAGAGGTGGCAGCCAGGCTTGCCGATAAGCGTGAGTGAGATGTCGTATGACATAACTCAAGACTAAGCCAAGCCGCGCGCAACTAAACTTGTCCCGTGCCCGAGACCCCATCAAAGCCTGTTGCAAAACGCGCAACCAAGGCGAAGGTCGCACCCGAAAAAATCGAAGCCGCGTTCTTCGACGTAGACAACACGATTCTTCGCGGGTCTTCGAGCTTCTTGTTTGGCAAGGCTGCTTTCAAGCGCAAGTTCTTCAGCCGCAAAGACTTCGTCAACTTTGCCTGGCACCAGGCCCGCTTCATTGCTCGCGGCGAGACCGCTAAGACCATGAACGAAATCAAAGACCGTGCGCTCGGCTTAATCGCTGGTCACCGTGTCGAAGAACTCTCGGTTCTCACTGACGAGGTTTATGACGACTACATCAGCCCGAAGCTCTGGCCAGAAACTGTTCGCATCGCCCAGCAACACATCAAGGATGGCCGCGAAGTTTGGTTGATCACGGCGGCTCCGATTGAAATCGCTGAGGTGATTGCGCTTCGACTCGGTTTCACTGGCGGGCTCGGCACAATCGCAGTCTCGCAACATCAGCCTCAGACACAGCTATGCATATAGTGACTCAGTAAACGATCTGCCGATGCTCACTCACGTTGGTCACCCGGTTGCGATTAATCCAGACAAGGTTTTGCGCACGCACGCAAAGGCA
>JBEGTK010000046.1:0-11132 GCA_041179445.1 Actinomycetota bacterium
GCCTGCCTCGACGACCTTGGCACCCGGAAAGATGTCGCCCATGGTAACAATCAGAGCAGAGTCTTTCGGGTAAATAATGTTTGCACCGCGCGGCATCGACAACACGAAATCGGTGAGCAATGGTCGCAGTGCGAGGTATTCGATTCCGTTGTGGTTCTTGATTACACAACCCTCTGGTTGCCCGATGATGTCGTCGTGTTTCAATTCACCGCGGTGCGTGCCGAAGCTGCCGCCCACTTCGAGCGTGATGGTGTTCAGTTTGCCTTTTGGGCCAGTTAGCTGAACACGATCGCCAACTCGAAATGCTCCGCGCGGAAGGCTCTTATTTGCGGTCATCTTTAGCTCGCTGTTCTTTGTAGAAATCAATCAGGTGGTCGACAGTTACTCCTTCGAGAGTCTGCCAAATGTGCCTGCCAGGTTTTTGTTCAAGTTGCACGATGTTCGGAATGCCCACCGCAATTGCTTCAGAAGCTTCTGCTGAGCGCAGGCCCGTGACCGAGTCTTCAAAGGCAATGCAATCACGGATGTCTACCCCGAGCAATTCGGCTGCCTTCAGATAGGCCTCGGGGTGCGGTTTTCCGTGAATGACATCGTCACCGGCGACAACGACGTCAAAGACCGACTCGCCTGCTCGCTCGGCGACGGCTAGCGCCATGCGGCGCATCGACATGGTGACTAGCGCGCATTTGATTCCGCGGCTTTTGAGTTCTAGCAATAGTTCTATTGCTCCCGGGCGCCACGGCATTGGCGAGCCGAGTTGGCTAATGACAGAGTCGGTGAGATTCTCAATAATCTGTTCAGGCTCTTCGTGTAGGCCCAGTTTTTGTTTCATGACGCGGGTGCTGTCATACAGGCTCATGCCGATCAGGTTCATGCCATCTTCGGCTGTCCAGATTGCGCCAGTCGACTTGGCGAGCTCTTGCTCGCTGTTCATCCAGTAATGCTCGGAATCGATCAGGGTGCCATCCATGTCCCATAGAACGGCGGCTGGCTGAAGATTAGGCATGCCGCAATTTTACCTTCGCCCTTCGCTTATGGTTTTAGTTGAGGGAATTGGAGTTCGTCAGTGGCAAACCCGTTTTTTGAGGGCAAGACGCTCATCGTGGCATTCGAAGGCTGGAACGATGCGGCAGAGGGCGCCAGCGGTGTGCTGCGCCACCTGGTAACTGAACTCGATGCACAACTTATAGGTGCTGTAGACCCAGAGGACTACTACGACTTCGTATTCTCGCGACCAACCGTGACCAGCGACGTTGATGGCAAGCGCGAAATCACATGGCCGGGTGCCGAAATCTTGCGAGCGTCTAAAGACAAAATCGAAGAGAACCCTCGTTTCGCAGACATTTTTCTTCTAATCGGAAACGAACCTGCGCGCCGCTGGAAGAGCTTTTGTGCAGAAATCATGGAGTATGTCGAAGACTGCGAAATTGATCGCGTTCTTTTTCTCGGGTCTGTGCCATCAGATAGTCCGCACACGCGTTCGATCAAGATTTCTAAGTCGAGTCAGAGCGCGCAGATTCGTCAGCAACTCGCAATCGAGCCGAGTGATTACGAAGGGCCAGTCGGAATCATTTCGATTTTGGCAATGTCGCTCGAGCAGGCAGGCATTCCAGCCTTAGCTCTCTGGGCGCCGGTGCCTCACTATGTGCACAACTCCCCTTCGCCTAAGGCGATGTTCTCGTTGCTGCTCGAAATTGAAACAATTCTCGGTTTGCAGTTTTCGCACGGAACTCTTGCTGACGACGCATTTGCCTGGGAGCGCGGAATCGACGAACTGGCTGAAGGCGATGATGAACTTGCCGCTTATGTCGCACAGCTCGAATCGGCTCGAGATGCAGCAGACGAAAGTGCGGGCAGCGCAGAATCGCTAGCTATGGAGTTTGAGCGTTTCTTGGCTCAAGAAGATGGCGACGCCCAATCAGGCAACTAGCGTGCCATTCATAAGCATTGCCAGGATGGCAACGCCAACCACGATGCGCCAAATAATGAACGGCATGAACGAACCGCGGCTCAGGTAGCGAAGCAGAGCGACGATAACCGAAAAACCGACTGCGAATGAAACTGCTGTTGCCACTGCTGTGGCTGCGAAATCGGCCTGGCTCAAATCACCAAATGTCGTTGCGAATTCGAAAAGCCCACTCGCGATCACGGCCGGAATGGCTAGCAGAAAGCTGTAGCGTGCGGCCGCCTGCCTGCTGTAGCCAAGAAAGAGCCCCATTGTGATGGTTCCGCCTGATCGTGACACACCAGGAATTACGGCAAGTGCTTGCGCGGCTCCAAAGAGCAATCCGTCGCGAACCGAAAGTTTTTGAATCGATTTCTGCTGCGTTGCAACTCTGTCTGCGATGGCCAGAATGATGCCGAAAACAATCAGCATGATTGCGATTACCCAGAGGCTGCGCAATTGAGTTTCGATTGCATCTTTGAAAAGCAAACCGACCGCTACAACCGGCAGGCTGCCCACGATGATGAGCCAGCCCATCTTGGCATCTTGCTTCTCTTCTTCTGTCGACTTGCTCTTTTTAGAAAATGACTTGAACCAGGCGCGAACTATGCGAACGATGTCTTTGAAGAAATAGATAAGAACAGCGGCTTCGGTGCCGAGTTGAATTGTTGCAATAAATGCGGTTAGTTGTGGCTTCGGAATGTCACCTAAACCAAGCAATTGCGAGGCGATTTGAACGTGTGCACTAGATGAAATTGGTAGAAATTCGGTGAGCCCTTGAACTAATCCAAGAATTACCGCTTCAAAAATGTTCAATCAGACTCTTCTTCGTTGTCTGCAAGCTCAAACGGAAGCCACTCTTCATACTTTTCATCCACGGCTTCTTCGTAGTCAAGAAAGGCATCTTTGAGCACTTCGTATGCGTGCTCAACCGCTGGGTCTTGATCGCTTCGCTTGCTCGCCATCGCCTCGAAGTGTCTTTCGAGTGCTGCGATTAGTTGCTGCAGTGCAATTCTCGGGTCGTTGGCCATAGCCCAAAACTACCCCGACATATGTGAATTGACCAGCAAATTCGACCTCACTCGACGTGTTTGTTCGTGGTAACATCGTCTCTTGTCGCCGAGTTTCAGACTCAATCACTCGTCCGGGTGGCGGAATGGTAGACGCGCTAGCTTGAGGTGCTAGTCCTCTTCGGGGGGTGTGGGTTCAAGTCCCATTTCGGACACGTAGCTTGAGACAGCTAAACCAAAACCCCGCACTCCACATGCGGGGTTTCTGGTTTAAACCCCTATCTCGAGCTGGCGATTTACACTTGATTAGATGACAGCCCAAGACGAATCTTTAAGCGCCGCATCGGCCTATGGAATCGATTTCGCGCGCACCCAATTGGCCGGCAAGAAGTTGTTTGTTCTGACTGGCGCTGGAATAAGCACTGACTCTGGCATTCCTGACTATCGAGGCGAAGGACGTGTCGCTCGCCACCCGATGACCTACGACGTTTTTATGGGTTCTCAGCAGGCTCGAGTGCGCTACTGGGCAAGAAGCTACGTTGGTTGGAGTCGCATCGCTGAGGCTCGCCCAAACCTGGGCCACCAGGCGCTTGCCGCCGCCGAGCGAAACGGTCGACTCGAGCAGATCGTGACTCAGAATGTTGACGGCTTGCATCAGGCTGCTGGAGCCAAAGATGTAATCGATTTGCACGGGCGGCTCGATCGGGTTGTCTGTGTCGGCTGCAAGAAGCTGATGAAGCGAACTGACATGGATGTCTTGCTTCGTGAGTTGAACCCGTCAGTCAGAAAAGATCAGCAAATTGAATTCTCGCCAGACGGTGACGCCGAAGTTGAGGCAGCGGCAGATTTCAAGATCCCGGATTGCCCTATTTGTGGCGCAATTTTGAAGCCAGATGTCGTCTTTTTTGGCGAGAGCGTGCCAATTGAAAGAGCAGAACTCGCCATGAGCAAGTTAGATGCTGCCGAGGCCCTGCTTATTGCCGGAACCTCTCTAACTGTTAACTCCGGAATGCGATTTGCCCGAGCTGCCGCCAAGAGCAATAAACCAATCGTGATAGTTAACCTTGGCCCGACCAAGGCCGACTCGATTGCACTTGCGAAGATTGAGGCAAACACATCACTTGCTCTAGAGAGGCTGCTAATTGACTAAGACAACAGTCGGATTGCTAAGACACGGACAAACCGATTGGAATATTGACTTTCGTCTGCAGGGAATAACGGACATTCCATTGAACGAAACGGGCCTTGCGCAAGCGAGAATTGCAGCCGAAGTGATCAATGCAGAAGACTGGGACTTCATCGCGACCTCTCCCCTGTCTAGAGCGAAAGAGACTGCCGAAATTGTTGCACAGCAGCTCGGCATCTCTGAGGTATCGATCGAGCCTCTCTTGCTCGAGCGCTCTTTTGGCGATGCTGAAGGCATGACCCACGAAGAATGGAAGCGCGATTTTCCTGATGGATTGCCACCCGGTGGCGAGAGCCTTGACGTCTTGAGGGCTCGCGCCGAACTATTGCTTGACCGGCTGTTGACGGTTTATCGAGGCACTCGCGTGCTCACGGTGAGCCACGGCGCTCTGATTAGAAAATTGGTGCGAATGGTGAGTGCGGGCGAACTGCCTGTCGAAGGCCAACGTTTTGGCAACACATCGTTGTCTGTCATTGTTCACGACGAAAACGGCTGGCGAATCGAGAGCTTCGAGCCACGTTCGCTCGCAGACCTATCGAAGTAGCGAACGCTGCTAGTAAAGCGTTTCGATGGCAGCTATGAGTTCATCGGCCGAAGCCTGCCAGTTGAACTTATTGGCCTGCGCCATCGATGCAATGCTCTTGGCATTCCAGGCGCTTGGCTTCTCGATGCTGCGCACAGCAACAGCAAACGACTGGGGCGACTCTTCATCGAAGTAAATAGCGGCATCTGAGCCAATTTCTCTAAAAATTTCGATATCGCTGATGATTGCCGGGCAGCCTCGGCCCATGGCTTCAATCACCGGAATTCCAAAACCCTCGTCTCGAGAAGCGCTAACTAGGGCGACCGCATCATCGAGGTGCTTCAGATATTCGGTTTCGCTCACCCCGTTATGAAAGATGACATTGCTTGAGTCGGCAAGTCTCGCTAAGTCGTTTCGCCTGTCGTCACTTATTTTGCTAAGCAGATGAAGTTCGTAATCGGCGAGCAGTGGCATCGCTCGAACGAGCGTTTCGACGTTCTTGTAATCCATGAAGCTGCCCATGTAAACCAGTTTTTGAGTCTTTGCTGGTCGGGTGTGCGCGGTCTTGTGTTGCTCGTGCACGTGTGCGGCGGCGTTATAAACGACGTGAGTATTTTTGCGAGTTAGTCGAAATTTCTGAATCAATCGCTTTGTGGTTTCTGAAACGGTGATCACCGCGTCTGCCCGGTTCAACACAAGACGTTGCGGCCAGTAGACGCTGTGAAACATTCGCCAGCCGATTCGAATGACAAGAGGCAAAGACGGCGGCGGCGTTGGGTGCGAGTAATAGATAAGGTCGTGCAGGGTAAGCAGAAGTTTGTATTTGCGCGACCAGGTTCCCATTGTCTGCATTGGTGAGAAAACCAACTTGGCACCGAGTTTGTTTAGCTTTCTGGCAATCAACAGCTCTGACAGAGCATTCGTTGGATCATTGAGCTTGACGTGCTCAATTGCCTCAGGCAAGTACTTCAGTTGTCTCTCATCACAGATAATGGCAACCGTTTTGATTTGCTTGCTGACTTCTTGACAGAGACCAGATGAGAAGCGGCTGATGCCATCGTGGTGATCAACACGGATGTAACGTGCGTCAAAGAATAGAGTGTCTGTGATTTTCTTGGCTGTCATTTGCGGCTCTCGCCTACTTCGCTCGCCCACTGCTCTATGTCGTTCGCTATTGCTGCTGGAACTTCGTAGTTTGCTTGAGGCGCTTTTGCTTAACCGGCAGGTTTTCAAAAAGAACCTGCTGTTGCGCGACCGTGGTGATGTCGTCGAGTTCGCCAATCATCATCAGGGTTGGTGCTGTGAATTTTGCAGCTAAGTCGCCAACGCAGTTTGAGATTGAGGCCTGATATGCCTCGAGAGCTACCCTTCGGTTGGCGAAGTCGTTGAAGTTCTCGTCGTGCTGTTGGTGCACCCAGCTGCGAAGATCGCGCTGTCTGGTTTTGGTCATGATGATGCTCATGCCTCGAACCATTGGCCAACTCTTCAAGAGCCCGGTTCCAAGCGCATCTGGCAGGGCTCCGGCCAGCCAAAAGAATGCCTTCGCAAGCCTTGTTGTTGCCGCTTTTGGCCCGGTCAGCGCCGGCGCGGCCACCGGGTTCTCAAGAATCAAACTCGATATTCCTTGGTATTGCGATGCATATGCCGAAACAACGATGCTTCCGAATGAGTGACCAAGCAGATGCGGCTTTGCATTCAATTTCAATGACTCTAGAAAGTCGCGAACCCAACGGGCGTAGCGGTCGATTGTGTGCTGCTCGCTAAATGGCTCGCTCGCTCCGAAGCCTGGCAAGTCTGGAATGTAGACATCGAAGTTTGAGATGGCGCCGGCAATAGCTTCTAAGCCGTGATGGTTACCGCGGTATCCGTGAATGAAAACTATTGAACCAAGTGACTTCGAGTTGCGAGCCGGGTAATACCAATAGCTTGTGAGTGTTGAATCGAGTGTCACCGTTAGCTGCTGTGCTCGCGCTCTCGCTGATGCTGCGAGAGCTTGTGGTGTAACAGCGCTGTTCATTAGACCGAAAAGTACTTTGCTTCTGGGTGATGAAGAATCATCGCGTCTGTAGATTGCTCTGGGTGCAGTTGTAGTTCTTCTGACAGCTCGACCCCAATGCGACCAGGCTGCAGCAGCTCGACGAGTTTGATTCGATCTTCGAGGTCAGGGCAGGCAGGGTAGCCAAAGCTATAGCGAGCACCGCGATATTCGAGTTTGAAGAGACCGTCGACATCGCTTGGATCTTCGCCAGAGAATCCGAGTTCTGATCGAATTCTCGAGTGCCAAAATTCGGCAAGGGCTTCGGTTAGTTGAACCGAGAGTCCGTGAAGTTCTAGGTAGTCGCGATATTGGTTGTTTTTGTAAAGACGATTTGCTTCTTCGGCAATCTTTGAGCCCATAGTCACTAACTGGAATGGCAAGACGTCGACTTCAGCGGTCTCGCGATTCTTAATGAAATCGCTGAGGCACAGGTGTCTGTCTCGTGCCTGTCGCGGAAACTTGAAGCGCATGCGTTCGGTTCCGGCAGGCTCGCCTGAGCCGCCATCGGTTGCGCCATCGGCACCGTGATGCAAGACAGCGGTGTCATTGCCGTCGCTCACTGCCGGAAAGTATCCGTAAACAACACTGGCCTCGAGCAGGTTCTCGGTCTGCAATCTATCTAGCCAGTAGCGCAATCTTGGGCGCCCCTCAGTTTCGACCAGCTCTTCGTAGCTGGCTCCGTCTTCGCCACGGCCAGGCTTTAGGCCCCACTGCCCCATGAATGTGGCACGTTCGTCTAGAAACGAGGCGTAGTCGCGCAGGGCGATGCCCTTTACGATGCGGGTTCCCCAGAATGGTGGGGTCGGCACGAGATTGTCGCTTGCCACGTCGCTGCGATCAGGCACCTGGTCTGGCTCGGTTCTGACCAGCAGACTATGGGCAGGCACTACTCGCTTCTTTAGAGCCGGCAGAGTAACTGAATCGTCGCCGCGCTTGATCTTGACGAGCGCATCCATGAGTTTCAGACCCTCGAATGCATCGCGGGCGTAGCGCACTTCGCCCTCGTAAATCTCGGCAAGATCTTGTTCGACAAAGGCTCGAGTAAGGGCTGCACCACCAAGGATGACCGGCCAGCGGTTCGCGAGACCGCGCTGGTTCATCTCTTCGAGGTTCTCTTTCATGATTTGCGTTGACTTGACCAACAAGCCACTCATTCCGATAACGTCGACGTTGTTTTCTTCGGCAGCCTTCAAGATGTCGTTGATTGGCTGCTTGATGCCGATGTTGACTGTTTCGAAGCCGTTGTTGCTCAGAATGATGTCGACCAGATTCTTGCCAATGTCGTGCACGTCGCCGCGAACTGTTGCAAGCAAAATTCGGCCCTTGCCGCTGTCGTCTGATTTTTCAATGTGCGGTTCTAGGTGCGCAACCGCAGCCTTCATGACCTCTGCAGACTGCAAAACGAAAGGCAATTGCATTTCGCCCTTGCCAAAGAGCTCACCAACAATCTGCATGCCCTTCAGCAAGTTCTGATTAATGATTTCGAGAGCAGATTTGCCATTCGCGAGTGCCTCGTCAAGATCTGCTTCGAGGCCCTTCTTTTCACCGTCAATGATTCGGCGTTCGAGTCGCTCTTCGAGTGGCAGTGCCGCAAGTTCGGCCGCGCGAGACTGCTTTGCGGTTGCCGTGTCGACACCCGCAAACACATCGAGATAATTCGTCAGCGGGTCATAGATGACGTTGCCATCCGTGTCATATTCGCGCTTGTCATAAATAAGCTCGAGAGCCGCCTTTAGCTGATGCTCGGCGATTTGGTTCAGCGGCATGATTCGAGCTGCGTGAACGATTGCAGAGGTCAGGCCAACCTGAACACACTCGTGCAAGAAAACTGAGTTAAGAACGTGTCGAGCGGCCGGCGAAAGGCCGAAAGAAATGTTTGAAATGCCAAGTGTGGTCTGCACTCCCGGATAAGCCTCGTTGATTCTTCGAATAGCTTCGATGGTTTCGATTCCATCACGTCTGGTCTCATCTTGACCGGTTGCAATCGGAAAGGTCAGCGCGTCAACAGTTATGTCGCTGAGCCGCATTTGCCAGTTGTTAGTCAGGTCTTCGATCAATCTCGCTGCAATAGCAAATTTGGTCTCTGCCGTGCGCGCCTGGCCCTGTTCGTCAATGGTTAGCGCGACGACCGCTGCCCCGTGCTCTTTGACCAACGGCATGATTCGAGCGAACCTAGAAGTTGGGCCGTCGCCGTCTTCGTAGTTGACCGAGTTGATCATGGCTCGACCGCCAAGGCTCTCGAGCCCAGCCTCAAGGACAGCCGGCTCGGTTGAGTCGAGAACAAGCGGCAAAGTGGTCGCTGTTGCAAGGCGGCTAACCAGCTCACGTGCATCTCTGACTCCGTCGCGGCCAACATAGTCAACGCAGACGTCTAAGAAGTGCGCGCCTTCGCGGGTCTGCGATCGAGCGATTTCGATGCATTCATCCCAGTTTTCTTCGAGCATTGCCTCTTTGAAGGCCTTCGAACCATTTGCGTTGGTTCGCTCACCGATAGAGAGGTAAGTCATGGTTTGGTCGAAAGGCTGGTGCTGGTAAAGCGAGGCAAGACCTGGTTCGTCAGTAATTGTGCGCTGCTTTAGTTCTTGACCAGAAACCAACATCGCAAGTTCTTCGATGTGCGCTGGAGTGGTTCCGCAGCAACCGCCGACTAGGCCGATTGCATATTCGCGAACGAACTGAGCGTGCGCTGCCGAGAGCTCGATTGGTGTCAACGGGTAATGTGCACCGTGCGGACCTAGCACCGGAAGACCAGCGTTTGGCATGCAGACGATTGGCAATTGCGAATATTTCGACAAGTACCTGAGGTGTTCGCTCATTTCAGTCGGCCCGGTTGCACAGTTGAGACCTATGCCGTCGACACCCAAAGCGCTAATGGCCGTGAGCGCGGCTCCGATTTCGCTGCCGAGCAACATGGTGCCAGTGGTTTCGATTGTTACAGAAACCAAAATGGCAATCTGCTTGCCAGTTTCTTTCATCGCTCGTTTAGCGCCAATAATTGCGCTCTTTGCTTGCAATAGGTCTTGAACGGTTTCGATCAGAATCGCATCTGCCCCACCGTCAATGAGTCCGCGAGAGGCGTCTTGATAGGCATCGCGAAGCACCGAGAATTTTTCATGGCCGAGCGATGGCAGTTTTGTTCCTGGGCCGAGCGAACCAAGCACCCAGCGAGGTTTGTCTTCTGTTGAGAAGTCATCGGCAACTTGGCGGGCGATTTCGGCTCCGGCGCGAGCTAACTCGTAGACCCGTTCGACGATTGAATACTCTGCGAGGTTCGCAAAGTTAGCCCCGAATGTGTTGGTTTCAATTGCCTCTGAACCAGACTTGAGATACTGGGCGTGAATGCTAGAAATCAGTTCTGGGCGGGTGACATTGAGAATCTCATTGCAGCCCTCGTGACCCTGAAAGTCATCAAGAGTTGGGGCCGCGTCTTGAATCATCGTGCCCATTGCGCCATCGGCTACTACAACTCGCGAACGGATTGCATCGAGCAGTGCTTGAGATTGGCTTGTCAACATTGGTAACAATTCTACCTTTTGAGTTCTGCGCTTAAAATAGACGAATGTCGGCTACCCGTGAAGTTTTCAGTTCAACCTCAAAATCTGTGGTTGATGCAATCGACCGACGAGCGTCAAACGGGCAAAAGACTCTTTCATTCGAATTCTTTCCGCCAAAAGATCAAGACGCCGAGGCTTCTCTTTGGCGAAATTACTCAAAGTTGCTCGAGGTCTCACCAGATTTCGTATCAGTAACATACGGGGCCGGTGGGTCGAACCGCGAGACTTCTCTCGCAGTCGTTGACCGCATGGCACGAGACGTTTTCACCATCGGTCACCTAACCTGCGTGGGCTCAACCTTTAGGGGTTCGCGTGAAATCATCAAGCACTTCGAGCAGGCCGGAGTTGGTTCGATTCTTGCCCTTCGTGGAGATTCACCTAGAGACCAACCCGACGCCTTAGAAAAAGGCGAACTAAAGACCGCGATTGAACTTGTCGAGCTCGTTCGCGGCGAAAGCAGCCTAGAGGTCGGTGTCGCGGCGTTTCCTGAGAAGCACCCAGAGTCACCTTCGCTGCAGCACGACGCAGAGGTTCTGACTTTGAAACAAACCGCAGGGGCGAGCTACGCCATGACCCAGTTATTCTTCTCGGTCGATGCCTACCTAGAAATTCAAGCAAAGGCGACTGCGGCCGGCACTACCCTGCCGATCATTCCTGGCGTTATGCCGATATCAAACGCGGCAAAGGTTTTGCGTATGGCAGAGATGAGCGGCGCTGCAGTTCCGGGCGACTTGCTGCGCAGATTGCAAAACGCAGACGAAGACGAGGCTCGTGTGATTGGCATGGATTACACCTTTCAGTTCGCAAACGACCTGCTAGCCGCCGGTGCACCGGGCTTGCACATATTTACTCTCAACTTCTCGAAGGCTGCCATTG
>JBEGTK010000047.1:0-7700 GCA_041179445.1 Actinomycetota bacterium
CCCCTGGTTCAAGACCATACAGGTAGTCAACTGTGTCGATGTGGTCGAGACGACCATAGGTCTCGCGGAACTTGGTGAACTCAGCTGTTGGCCCGGCAAACAAGAGACGATTCAAGGTCGAGCGACGCAGTTTTGCATCGCCTGCGGTAATGGCCTCGAGATCTTCTGCCGACACCGGCGTAACGCCAAACTTCAGGTTCTTGCCCTGCAGCACCTTGGTTCTGAAAGGCTCTGGCCATCCACCGGGAAGGTCACCGAGTTCTCCAGCCATAAAGCCGACAACCGAGTCAGGAACGTCGTAGTTTTGCGGGTTTTCGGCAAAGTCTGCAGGGTCAGCGTTCACTGCCACTAAGTGCAGGGCAAGGTCACCAACCACCTTTGACGATGGTGTCACCTTGGTCGGCCTGCCTAGAATCGCGTTTGCCGCCGCATACATGTCTTCGACCTTCTCGAAGTGATCGCCAAGACCAAGAGCGATTGCCTGCTGTCGAAGGTTTGACAGCTGACCGCCTGGAATCTCGTGCTTGTACACGCGACCGGTTGGGCCTGGCAAACCAGACTCGAACGGTGCGTAGACGCTGCGAACGGCCTCCCAGTATGGCTCGAGGGCAGTAACCGCAGCAAGCGAGATGCCGGCGTCACGGTCGGTGTGCTCGAGCGCCGCAACAAGTGCCGAGGCAGATGGCTGCGAAGTTGTTCCTGCCATAGGCGCACTTGCAACATCGACGGCGTCGACACCTGCATTTATTGCGGCCATGAGGGTTGCCAGTTGTCCACCGGCAGTGTCGTGCGTGTGCAAGTGAACCGGAAGATCGAATTGCTCTCGCAATGCGGTGACCAACTTGGTTGCTGCCGCTGGGCGAAGCAAGCCGGCCATATCCTTGATGGCGATTATGTGCGCTCCGGCATCAACAATCTGGCGAGCTAACTTCAAGTAGTAGTCAAGTGTGTATAGCTTTTCGTTTGGGTCGAGCAGGTCTGCCGTGTAGCAAAGCGCAACCTCGGCGACCGCTGTCTTGGTTGCAAGCACAGCATCAATTGCGGGCTTCATTTGCTCAACGTCATTTAGCGCGTCGAAGATTCTGAAGATGTCGACACCGGCGGCAGCAGCTTCTTTCACGAATGCCTCGGTTACCTCAGTCGGATACGGTGTGTAGCCAACCGTGTTGCGACCGCGAAGCAACATTTGAATGCAGAGGTTTGGCATTGCCGCGCGCAACGACTCCAGGCGCTCCCAAGGGTCTTCACCCAAGAAGCGCAGCGCCACGTCATAGGTTGCACCGCCCCAGGCTTCGACCGAGAAGAGTTGTGGAGTCAGGCGCGAAACGTATGGAGCAATCTGAATTAGGTCGCGCCCGCGAATTCGCGTAGCCAACAACGACTGGTGCGCGTCTCTAAATGTTGTGTCAGTGATTGCGATTGCCGTCTGCTTGCGAAGATCTGCAGCGAAAGCTGCTGGGCCAAGCTGGGCTAGTCGCTGTCGCGAACCGGCTGGAGCATCGGCAGCGAGATCGAGCTTCGGCAACTTTTGCGATGGCGAAATGTGGCCGGCGCGAGTTCCGTTCGGCTGGTTCACCGTGACATCGGCTAGCCACGAGAGAATCTTGGTTCCGCGATCGAGCGAAGGTGCTGCCGTAAAAAGCTGAGGGCGCTCGTCGATGAACGATGTGCTCAGGTCGCCAGCCTGAAAAGTAGGGTCTGCGAGAACTGCCTGCAAAAAGGCGATATTGGTAGAAACCCCACGGATGCGGAACTCGGCAAGGGCTCGCTCTGAGCGATTGACTGCGCTCTTGAAATCGCGCCCCTTAGCGATGAGCTTCACCAAGAGTGAATCGAAGTGAGGGCTGACCTCTGCCCCGGTCGACACGGTTCCGCCGTCGAGGCGAATGCCCGCTCCGCCAGGTGAACGGTATGTCGTGATCTTTCCGGTGTCAGGCCTGAAGTTAGCCGCAGGGTCTTCGGTAGTGATTCGGCACTGAATTGCGAATCCGTGTCTTTGAATAGTCTCTTGGGTCAGACCGAGGTCACCGAGAGTCTCTCCAGAGGCAATTCGCATCTGGCTTTGAACCAAGTCAATGTCGGTGATCTCTTCAGAAACTGTGTGCTCAACCTGAATGCGCGGATTCATTTCAATGAATACGTGCTTGCCAGCATTCGGCCCAACGGTGTCAATTAGAAACTCAACGGTTCCGGCATTTTGATAGCCGATGGCTTTCGCAAACGCGACGGCATCGCGATAGAGAGTTTGACGAAGTTCTTCGTCAATAAGCGGAGCTGGCGCAATCTCAACGACTTTTTGATTTCTGCGTTGCACCGAGCAATCGCGTTCAAACAGGTGAACGACGTTTCCGTGGGTATCTGCAAGAATCTGAACTTCGATGTGGCGAGGTCGCAGAACGGCCTGCTCTAAGAAAACACGAGCATCGCCAAATGCGCTCTCTGCTTCACGCGAAGCCTCAACCAATGCAGCGCGCAGTTCTTGCTTCTCTGCAACGCGACGCATGCCACGACCGCCACCACCTGCGACGGCCTTGACGAAAATCGGAAACCCAATCTCGTCGGCCTGATCGACAAGTTCGTCGACGTTCGCAGAAGACTGGGTTGACTTCAACACCGGAACGCCAGCGCGAATCGCTGACTCTTTTGCAGTGACTTTGTTGCCCGCCATCTCAAGAACGTCAGAGCTTGGGCCAATAAAAGTTATTCCGTTTTTCTTTGCAGCTTCGGCAAGTTCTGGGTTCTCAGACAAGAATCCGTATCCCGGATAAATCGCGTCTGCGCCGCTCTCTTTGGCAACACGGATGATTTCTGCAACGTCAAGATATGCGCGAACCGGGTGACCGACGGTGCCAATTTGGTACGACTCATCGGCCTTTAGCCTGTGGGTCGAGTTTCGGTCTTCATAAGGAAAGACTGCGACCGTCTTTGCCCCGAGTTCGTAGGCTGCCCGAAAGGCGCGAACGGCGATTTCGCCACGGTTGGCAACCAAAATCTTCTTGAACATCGGTTCCTTCGGTCGTATTTACGAACAGTGGGTTTTGGGCCCTTGAAATAAAAAGGTAGCCTATTCAGGTGCATGTTCTAAGCGTTAGCTCCCTCAAAGGGGGCGTTGGCAAGACCACGGTTGCCCTTGGTTTGGCGTCAGCTGCGTTCGCTCAAGGACTCAAAACCCTTGTGGTTGATCTTGACCCTCAGTGCGACGCAACCACCGGTTTAGGCGCCGTAGGGGAATTCAAAAACACCGTTGCTAGCGTTCTCAAGAACCCCAAACACAACGTCGTGTCTGCATCAATCGTATCTTCAACTTGGGGAAAGGTGGCAACCGGATCAGTCGACGTTCTAGTCGGAAGCCCGCGAAGCATTCACCACGACACCCCTCACCCAACGGTTCGACAGACCTGGAAACTCGAAGAGGCCCTGCACACCATCGAGAAGCAGTATGACCTCGTAATCATCGACACTCCACCGTCAATCAACGCCCTAACTCGCACCGCCTGGGTTGCCAGCGATCGCGTTTTGATTGTTACTGAGCCAGGCATTTTCTCGGTCGTAGCTGCCGACAGGGCCATCCGTGCGCTTGAAGAGGTTCGCGAGGCAATCACTAAGCGAGTTCGCCCACTCGGAATTCTGATCAATCGCCATCGCCCAGCTTCGAAAGAACAAGACTTTAGAGTTCAAGAGCTGAACGAGATGTTTCCTGGTCTACTTATTCCAGAGTTTCTCGAAGAGCGTGCCCATTTGCAGCAGACCCAGGGAGCCGCTCGCCCGATTCACACTTGGCCAGGCGAAGGCGCGGCAGAAATTGCCGACTTCTTTACCGATTTGCTCAAACGCGCGCTCGACTCGTTCGAAGAGCCAAACGAAGAAGTGGTTCAAGAAAAGCCAAAAGAAAAGCGCAAATTCTTTAGGCGTCACAAGCGCGGCAAGAAGGGCCCTGAGTTGGTCACCATCGAGACCGCTATCGAAGAACTTGGCGAAATAGTCGAAGTCGAATCTCAGCCTGTTGCATTAGAAGAGCCTGAGGTTGCAACCGAAGCTTGGTCAGCACCAGCTTGGAGCGATGACGAACAGATTGCTAAACAAGAAGAAGTTTCAACTCAAACCGGAAACTGGACTTTCAAGCTTGAAATAGAGAAGCCTGAAGAAGAGCGCTAAACGGCTTTTCGGCTGGCGCGACGAGCAGAGAGTTCGTCAATCTCATCGATGTGGTTCGCCTTGATGTGAACCAAACTGGCTTCAACCTCGCGAAGCACCTTGCCAACGGCAATTCCAAAGACACCCTGGCCTCGGCCAAGCAAGTCGATTACTTCGTCTTCGGTGGTGCAGAGGTAAACACGAGCACCGTCAGACATAAGCGTGGTTCGAGCTAAGTCGTTAATGCCCGCAGCTCGCAACTGCTCGACGGCAATTCGAATTTGCTGAAGAGACACTCCGGTGTCAAGAAGGCGCTTAACCAGTTTCAAAACCAGAATGTCGCGGAATGCATAAAGTCTTTGCGATCCTGAGCCGGCAGCGCCGCGAACGCTCGGCTGAACTAGACCGGTTCTGTCCCAGTAGTCGAGCTGGCGATAGCTAATTCCGGCGGCCGCCGCTGCAGAAATACCTCGGTAGCCGACCTTCGGGTCAGCAGAAGGGCTTCCGTCGCTGAAAAGCATGTCCTGAGAGTAGTCATTTTCAGGTGACGTTGACTCATCGGTAGGAATCATCACGCCTCCTTCAGGTTCAACTACAGGTTTAAGTTCTAAGTAATTCTTGCTTGAACTCTAGGGATAGTCCCGTTAATTAATATGCTCGGCGTGTCGCCAGATATCCACTGCTGTTGCTCAGATTAATCGTCGATTTTTGAAATTGCGCCGCGAATCAATTCTTCACGGATGTTCGCGAAGTGACTCTGCAATTCCTCAGCAAAGTGAGCAGCCTTTGAGCGGCTCGAAGCTTCTTTTTTGCCAAGAACCGGGGCGATAACACCTTCGATGATGCCGATCTCGCGCTCTGCGGCTGTCTTGATTCCGCGCAGGTGACGAGGAGTTAGTCCGAATCCGCGGTTCAGCTTCATGATTGATCTGGCGATTTCAATGGTGTTTGCGCTGAATGGCTCTTCGCTAATGAGACCAACCGACTGGGCTTCTGCGATCAAAGCGTCTGTAATCGAGGTTTCAGCAATAAGTTCGATTTTCGTTACATTTTTTGCTTGGGCAACACGAGCGTGCTTTGACGCCTTTGAGTCATCGCCAGGCAGCGAAACTGATTTTCCAGCGTCGATGTCTGCAAGAAACTGGCCAATTACCTTTAGCGGCAGGTAGCGATCTCTTTGCAACTCAAGAATTAGTCGCAATCTTTCTACATCTGCCTCGGCAAATTTGCGGTAGCCAGAGTCAGTGCGCTGCGGAGTGATTAGGCCATTTTCTTCAAGAAAGCGGAGCTTCGACTGAGTGAGTTCCGGAAACTCCGGAGTCAGCAAAGTTAGAACCTGTCCGATAGTTACAAGTTTTGATGCGCGCGCCTGCGCAATTGATGTCGGCTGTGACATTACCTATGCTCCTAAATCCGCGCGCGATGCAAAGAAAGTGAATTTAAATTTTCCGATTTGAACTTCAGCACCTTCATCAAGAAGTGCAGTCTCGATTCTAACGCCATCGAAGTATGTGCCATTCAAAGAAGCAAGATCGTTGATCATGAATGAGGTGCCGTTGCGGCGAAACTCTGCGTGACGTCTTGAAACCGTGACATCGTCTAAGAAAATGTCTGCATTTGGGTGACGCCCGTGACATCGTCTAAGAAAATGTCTGCATTTGGGTGACGACCGACGGTGGTTACGTCTTGATCTAGAAGAAAGCGAGCACCTTCATTTGGTCCGCGCTGAACAATGAGAAGTGCGCTAGCAGATGGCAACGCCTCAATTGCTTCACGCTCTTCTGCGTTTAGTCCGTGTGGGTCTTGAGCGAGCAGGTCGTCGCTAAACCGCTGCGTCGTGTCTGACTGGTCGCTTGGGCTGCCTTGCCCCTGTGTTTCAAATTCCATGTTCACCCTCAGTTGCCAAGCCTAGCCGAACCGTCACGGGCCAATTTCACGATGTTACGCACTTGCAATAAATAGACTGCCGCGGCCCACCAGTAAAGCCCGATTCCCCACCAAGCAAAACCCCAGGCGATTGGCAACACGAATTGCGAGATGCTCTCAAAGGCAGCCGCAATCAATAGAAGCGGAAACGCGTAGAGCAATGCGAAGGTGCCGGCCTTGCCGAGATAGTGAACTGGCAGCGGGCCGTATCCGTGGCTTGCAAGCACCGGATAGAAAGCCAGCAACAATACATCGCGGCTAATCACGATAACTGCAAGCCAAAGCGGAACGTACCCCATGGCAGTTAGACCAATCAGAGTTGCCAAAATATAGAGTCGATCTGCGGCTGGGTCGAGAAGCTGACCCAATCTGGTGACCTGATTTAGCTTTCTGGCCAAATAGCCATCGAGAAAATCGGTGATGCTCGAGATGGCAAGCACAACTACTGCCTGCCAATTCTGATGGTTCAAAATCAAAATCAAGAAGACAGGAACCAAAGCCAGTCGAAGCAGGCTGAGCAGGTTTGGCACAGTGCGCAGTTGTTGCCATATCGACATTTCTATTCCTTTCTCTATTGGTCGGGCTAGCGGGATTTGAACCCACGACCCCTTGTCCCCCAGACAAGTGCGCTACCAAGCTGCGCTATAGCCCGCTCGTTGCCGAGTGTTTATCGCTTGCGCTTCTCGCGAATGCGCATTGCTACTTCAATCGGGCTTCCTTCGAAGCCATAAGTCTCACGAAGTCGACGCTGAATGAAACGACGATAACCAGGATCCAAGAATCCTGTTGTGAATAGCACGAACTTTGGAGGGCGACTCGAAACCTGACTTCCGTAGAGAATTCGAGGCTGCTTTCCGCCACGCACAGGGTGCGGGTTCTCCATTGTTAGTTCTTGCAAGAATGCATTGAACTTTCCGGTGGCAACACGGGTGTCCCAACCATCGAGTGCAACCTCGAGTGCCGGAACCAACTTTTCGAGGTGACGCCCGGTCTTAGCCGAAATGTTTACGCGTGGTGCCCAATCAACGTGAGCCAAATCCTGTTCGATTTCGCGCTCAAGATATTTGCGTCGCTCATCGTCAAGTTCGTCCCATTTATTGAACGCAAGAACGAGCGCTCGGCCAGACTCAAGAGCCATGTCGACAATTCGAATGTCAGCTTCGCTAATTGGTTGAGTTACGTCAAACAGAACGACTGCAACTTCGGCACGCTCTAGGGCAGCCGCGGTGCGAAGGCTTGCATAAAAGTCTGCTCCCTGCTGAAGGTGCACGCGCCTGCGAATACCAGCGGTATCAACAAAGCGCCAAATCTTGCCACCCAGTTCGACCTGCTCATCGATTGGGTCGCGAGTGGTGCCAGCAAGATCGTTTACCACTGCTCTCTCTGCACCAACTGCTTTATTCAGAAGTGATGACTTTCCGACGTTAGGTCGACCGATGATAGCCACACGACGAGGGCCACCAAATTCTTGCTTCGCCACGGCCGAAACCTCAGGCAAAACTTTCATAGCTGCATCGAGCATGTCTGCAACACCTCTGCCGTGAACAGCAGAGACCGGATAAGGCTCGCCGAGGCCGAGCGACCAGAGCGCTGCCGCTTCAGGCTCTTGCTTCAGGTCATCGATTTTGTTTGCAATCAAA
>JBEGTK010000048.1:0-5730 GCA_041179445.1 Actinomycetota bacterium
AATCTCTGGCGCAGTTGCACCTCTGGCCGCGATGCGCTTGCCGTGGCGAAGATCAATAACCTCTTGTTCAGAGAGTTCTCGAAGTTCAAATGCATCTTTCACAGAGTCGAACATCGAAGTAATCACCAAGTTCTCGCGGGTTATGTCTTGCATCGCCGCTGCATCTTCAATAATGTAACTGCCGATTCGAGTTCGACGAAGTGCAGTCAAATGACCGCCTACCTGCAGTGCCTCGCCCAAGTCTCGAGCTAGCGCGCGAATGTAGGTTCCGCTTGAACATTCGATCAGTGCATCGAAATCTAAGAAGACTTCGCCTTCGATCTCAACAATTTGCGGAGTTTTTGTTATTTCAAATTTGCTCACCGTGATTGGTCTTGAAGCCAACTTAACTTCGTCACCGCCACGCACTTTTGCATAGGCACGTTCGCCATCAACCTTGATTGCACTGACAGAAGACGGCACTTGCATGATTTGGCCGCGCAGATTAGCAAGCGCGGCTTCGACCTGGTCTTCAGTAATCGCCCGAACCTTTGACGGGTCAGCCTGTGACACAATGTCGCCTTCGGCGTCATCGGTGATTGTGTTTGCGCCAAGGCGGATGGTTGCCTCGTAGGTCTTGCCTTCGCCGACCAAGAAGGTGAGCAACTTGGTGCCGGCATTTACGCCAAGCAGCAGCAAACCAGTAGCCATCGGGTCTAGTGTTCCGGCGTGGCCGACTCGACGTGTGCCTGCGATTCCGCGCAATTTAGCCACGATGTCGTGGCTGGTCCAGCCCTGTGGCTTATCAATAAGCACAAGCCCAGAAGGCATTAGTCGTCGTCTTCTTGGCTCTTTGGCTCTTTATAGGGGTTGGCCTCGCCGGCAAATTCGGCGGTTTGCGCCAAAGCCTGAACTTCTGCGTCGCGAGTCTTTGCCTCGTTAAGCAGGTCGTTTAGATGTGCGGCGATTACCGGAATTTCGTCTGACTCGAATTCGATTGTCGGGGTAAGACGAATCGAAAGACCACGGCCAACTTCGCGACGAATTAAGCCCTTGTTGCGCTCGATGATTTCGGTTGACTGAGCCTTCTCAGCTTCACTGCCATATACGGTGTAGAAAATCTTGGCGTGCTGCAAATCAGGCGTTACCTTCACGTCGGTAATAGTGACGAAGCCCAGGTCAGGGTCTTTAACCGCGCGCTCAAGAGCTTCGGCCACTAATACCTTAATTCGTTCAGCGAGTTTTCTCGCTCTAGCGTGATCAACCATGCTTAGACTCGAGGCTTCTCGCGCATCTCGTAGGTCTCAATGATGTCTTCGAGTTGCAACTCGTTGAAGTCACTCAAACCAATTCCACACTCGAAGTCAGTCTTGACTTCGCTTGCGTCATCTTTGAAACGCTTTAGAGATTCGATCTTCTGGTTCTCGGCAATAACCTTGCCGGCGCGAAGAACTCTTGCCAACGCGTTGCGCTTGATAGATCCAGAGCGAACGATCGAACCAGCAATGGTTCCGACCTTCGAAGACTTGAAGAGTTCGCGAACCTCTGCGGTGCCGACCTGAACTTCTTCGTACTCTGGCTTGAGCATTCCCTTGAGCGCCAACTCGATGTCGTCGAGCACTGCATAGATGACTGAGTACTGACGAATGTCGACGCCTTCGCGGTCTGCACGCTCGCGAGCCTTGTTGTCTGGCTTGACGTTGAAACCAATGATGATTGCGTTGTCGACAGTTGCCAAGTTGACGTCTGACTCAGTAATCGCACCAACACCACGGTGGATGATGCGCAACTGAACGCTGTCATCAACTTCGATCTTGAGCAATGCATCTTCAAGAGCTTCGACAGCACCTGAAACGTCACCCTTGATGACCAAGTTGAGAGACTCAACCTTGCCGTCTTCGAGTGCCTTGGTGAAGTCTTCAAGACTGATGCGCTTGCGGGTCTTAGCCAATAGAGCGTTGCGGTCTGCTGCCTCACGCTTTTCAGCGATCTGGCGAGCCTGGCGCTCGTCTTCGGCAACCACAAATGTGTCACCTGCGCGAGGCACAGACTGCAATCCGAGCACCTGAACCGGGCGGCTCGGGCCAGCAGAAGTTACTGCATCGCCGTTCTCGTCGAACATCGCACGTACACGGCCGTGAGCCGCACCAGCAACAATCGAATCGCCAACCTCAAGGGTTCCAGACTGAATCAGAACGGTAGCTACCGAACCGCGACCCTTGTCTAGGTTCGCTTCAATCGCTACACCACGAGCATCGCGGTTAGGGTTCGCGCGAAGATCTAGCGCTGCGTCTGCGGTTAGCAATACTGCGTCAAGAAGCTCAGGAATTCCCTTGCCGGTCAAGGCTGAAACGTCGATGAACATGACATCGCCACCGTATTCTTCAGCGACCAAGTTGAACTCGGTTAGTTGCTGACGAATCTTCGCTGGGTTCGCACCTTCTTTATCGGTCTTGTTAACCGCGACAACAATCGGCACACCTGCAGACTGCGCGTGGTTCAAGGCTTCAACAGTCTGAGGCATAACGCCGTCGTCTGCTGCGACAACAAGAATCGCGATGTCGGTTACCTGAGCACCACGGGCACGCATAGCGGTGAACGCCTCGTGACCTGGGGTGTCAATGAATGTAATTGCGCGATCTTCGCCTTCGTGAACCGCGTGCACCTGGTAAGCACCAATGTGCTGGGTAATTCCACCAGCTTCACCGGCCTGAACATTTGCGTTACGAATCGAGTCGAGCAAACGAGTCTTTCCGTGGTCAACGTGACCCATGACAGTAACCACAGGAGGGCGAATGACTAGATCGTCTTCGTCGTCTTCGTAGTCGGTCGAAATGTCGAGACCGAAGCTGTCGAATAGCTCCTTCTCTTCGTCTTCAGGTGAAACAACCTCAACCTTGTAGCCGAGTTCAACACCGAGAATCTGGAAGGTGTCTTCGTCTAGCGACGCGGTTGCTGTAGTCATCTGACCGAGGTGGAACAACACCGTAATCAACTGACCCGCGTTTGCATCAATCTTGTCTGCGAAATCTTGGATGCTTGATCCGCGGCGCAAGCGAATGACGGTGGTGCCGTCTCCGCGTGGAACAACTGCGCCACCGAGGCTAGGTGCTTGTCTCTGCTCGTACTCTTCGCGTTTCGCGCGCTTTGACTTGCGAGCCTTGCTGCCCTTGCCGCCGCCCTTGCCGAATGCACCGGCGGTTCCGCCGCCAACACCGCGACCACGGCCACCACCTGGGCCACCGCCCGGACGAGCAAAACCTGGAGCACCACCCGGTGCGGCACCCGCACCAGCTGGACGTGGGCTGCCGAAACCTGGACGTGGAGCGCCACCGGCACCGGCCGGACGCGGACCACCTGGGCGACCTGCGCCGCCTGGTCCACCGGCACCTGCTGGACGTGGCCCGCCAGGTCGGTTCTGACCTGGGCGACCCATGCCCTGCGAAGGTGCGAATGGGTTGTTGCCTGGGCGTGCTACCGGGCGAGGAATGCCCATGCCCTGGCTCGAAGCAAATGGGTTGTTGCCCGGGCGTGGAATGCCGGCAACTGGCGAAGGAAGACTCGGGGTTGGCGCAGCTTCTGCTGGCTTTGCAGCCTCAGGTGCGGCAGCTGGCTCTTCGGCGGCAGCAGGTTTTGCTGCGCGACCAGGCTTTGGTGCTGCTGGCGCTTCGGCCTCAGGTTCGGCGGCAGCGGCAGCTTTCGCCTTTGCCGCTGGCTTCTTCGGCTCTTCGGCCTTTGGCTTTGCGTCTGGGAATGCCTCACGTAGCTTCTTAGCTACCGGCGGGGTGATCGTGGATGAACCACTTTTAACGAACTCACCGAGTTCTTGAAGTTTTGCTAACGCAACCTTGGAATCGATTCCAAGTTCTTTAGCTATGTCGTATACGCGTGGAAGCGCCACTTGTTTCTCCTGTCTGGGGCCTTCCCCAAACAGGGCAGGCCGTTAAAGCGTGAGCAAACTCATTTCGAGCTAACCATTTTTTGCCATCATCGTTTCTGCCTGTTCTTGAGTGAGTGTTAGGCCGGTCTTCAACCGCAAGGCTCGGGCAAACGCACCGCGCTCTGAAGCTTTTTGAAGACAATCTGAACTTGGATGTATCCAGGCGCCTCGACCAGGTTTATTAGCCAAGGCATCGAATATCAGCTCATTTGAGCTGGCGATTACCCTGAGCAAATCTGTTCGATTAGCACGCTGGCGACAGCCAACACAGGTTCTAACGGGTTTCATTCTACCTGCCGAGGGCCAATAAAGTCAGTGCCAATTTGGCAACTCGACTTTTGACTAGTCGTCACCCTCGAGAATGCTCTCAGGCTGAACGTCAATCTTGGCTCCGGTGAGCTTGGCGGCCAGACGTACGTTCTGCCCCTCTTTGCCAATGGCAAGCGAGAGTTGGTAATCAGGCACAAGCGCGCGAACGTGAGTCACGCGAGCGTCGCCGCTTGCCTTTGGGTCGCCCTTGCCAATCACATAGGCACTCGAAACCTTCGCTGGCGAAAGAGCCTGCGAGACAAACTCGCAAATGTCGGTGTTGTAGTCGACGATGTCGATCTTCTCTTCGTTCAATTCGGCAGAAACAGCACGAACGCGCTGACCGAGTTCGCCGATGCAAGCACCTTTGGCGTTGATGCCATCTTCGTGCGCGCGAACAGCAATCTTGGTGCGGTGACCGGCTTCTCTAGCAACCTGAACGATTTCGACGGTGCCGTTTGCGATTTCAGGAACCTCAAGCGCAAACAATTTGCGAACCAAAGTTGGGTGTGAACGCGAGACGGTTACCTGTGGCCCGCGGTTTCCTTTGTTGACTCCGGTAACCAATACACGGATTCGCTTTCCGTGGGTGTACTCCTCGCCAACGACCTGCTCTTCTGGCGGAAGCAAAGCTTCGATGCTGCCGAGGTCAACGTGAATCATGTATGGGCGTGGTCCCTGCTGAATCACGCCGGTCACGATGTCGCCCTCTTTGCCCTTGAATTCGCCGAGCAAGCCTTCGTCGCTAATTTCACGAAGACGCTGAGCAATTACCTGCTTGGCAGAGTAGGCAGCAATGCGGCCGAAGTTTGCTGGAGTCACATCGTTCTCGCTGGTTTCGCGAGTCTCTTCGTTCCAGATGATTTCAAAGATGTGAACAGATCCGGTTTTCTGATCGAGCACGGCACGAGCCTTGTGCTCTTTCGGGTCGAGACCCATGTTCTTGTAATAGGCAGCGAGAATTGCTGCTTCGATGATTGAAACTAATTCGGCGAACGGGATTTCTTTTTCGCGTTCAAGTCCTCTAAGAATTCCAAGGTCGATGTCCATGAGCGCTGCCTCCCGGCCGATAGTTAGTTATAGAAAAAGCGTTAGTTGAAACTCGTCAATGACGAGACTAAACCAACTCTGATACAGCCGAGTTTAGTGCGACTGAGCGTCGGTCGCCAGAGCGACGATTCCAAAGGTCGACTTCGCCGTTTTCGAGGCCCTTTCCGCAAATGACAACGTGCGGAACACCAATCAACTCGGCATCGCTGAACTTGACACCTGGGCTGACCTTTTGACGGTCGTCGAGCATCACGGTTTTGCCAGCGGCTTCGAACTCTGCAGCCAACTTCTCGGCAGCCTCGTATACGTGGTCGTCTTTGCCAGCAGCCACGATGTAGACATCGGCTGGTGACGCGGCCTCAGGCCAGATCAAGCCCTTGTCGTCGCGGTTGGCCTCTGCCAAGACCGCAACCATGCGGGTGACACCGATTCCGTAAGAACCCATGGTCACT
>JBEGTK010000049.1:0-5723 GCA_041179445.1 Actinomycetota bacterium
TCTGGCGAGCGCTTCCAGTTTTCGGTCGAGAATGCATAAACGGTGAGATGCGAGACTCCGGCTTCGATCGCACCGGCAACAACATCAAGCAGTGCAGCCTCGCCTGCCTTGTGGCCTTCGATTCTGGTTAGCCCTCGTTGGTTGGCCCAGCGCCCATTGCCATCCATGACAATTGCCACGTGATTCGGAACCGAGGAGAATTTTGGAACGCGAACGCCGGGTTTTGAAACCGGTTGAAAGGCCTGCGTCATGTGCGCTCCACGTGTTGAAGTGATTTGAGTCCTCGTTCAATATGCCATTGACAGTATGCCGAAACAATTCCGCTGGCCGATAGCGTGCTCTTTTCAGATGAGGCATCGACGACATCCCAGTCACCAGTCAACAAGGCGGCAAGCAACATTGACGTTTCGATGTCGATGACTGCTGCTCCAGGTGGCCTGCAGTCATCACAGACAACACCACCAACCTGCATTACAAAGGCTCTGTGTGGCCCAGGCAGGTCGCAGCGAACGCAACTGTCAAAGTTAGGTGCCCATCCAGCGACCGATAAAGCCCTCAGCAAGTAGCTATCGAGCACGTGGGCAGGCAGGTGCTCTTTGTTGGCAAGTGATCTGAGTGCTCCGACAAGAAGCAAATATTGCTGAGGCGTCGCCATCTCGCCAGTTAGTCGTTCGGCAGTCTCAACCATAGCCGTGGCCGCGGTGTAAGCCGAATAGTCTTCGATAATTTGCTTGCCATAGGCACCAATTGATTCGGCCTGACTGACGGTGTCTAGGTTTCGCCCTTCATAAAACTGAATGTCGGCAACCATGAAGGGTTCGAGCCTGGCCCCGAACTTTGATGCCGTGCGGCGCACGCCCTTTGCAACTGCCCGAACCTGACCGTGATATCTGGTCAGCACGGTGACGATGCGGTCTGCTTCACCCAGTTTGTGGGTGCGCAAGATAACCGCTTCATCTCGATAGGTAGGCACGGTTCAATTGTCGCTGACAGAGTGGCAATCGCGAGCCAAGACCGCGGTTAGCATTGTCTGCGTGAGCAAGCTTTATTTCAGACACGGCGCTATGAACAGCGGAAAATCGACCGCACTTCTGCAGGCGGCTCACAACTATGAAGAGCGTGACCAGCACGTACTTCTTGCCAAGCCCGCGGTAGACACCAAAGGCAACACCCAGATCGTCTCGCGCCTGGGTGTCACCCGCGAAATCGATTTCTTGGTAACGCCAGAACAAAACCTTCGCGAACTTTTCGCATTTCACCAAAACGAATTCAAGAAAAACACCGGCAACGACATCGCTTGCTTGCTGATAGACGAGTCGCAGTTTCTAACTCCTGCTCAGGTCGATGAGGCACTTCAAATCGCGGTGCTAGATGGCGTGCCTGTATTGGCATATGGAATTCGCACTGACTTTTTGACAAATGGGTTTCCGGGAAGCATTCGCCTGCTCGAGATTGCACACAGTCTTGAAGAGTTGAAGACTATTTGCCGCTGCGGGCGCAAGGCGATGTTCAATGGCCGCAAGGTCGACGGAAAGTTCATTTTCGACGGTGAGCAAGTTGCAATCGACGGCGTCGATGTCACCTACGAATCGCTGTGTCCGGTTTGCTACTTCAACGAGCTAGGCGTCAAGTAGTTCGACTTAGCGAATCGCTCGGTTCACACCAGAGATGATTGCCTTCAACGAAGCCGTCGCGATGTCGCCATCGATGCCAACACCCCAAAGCGTTTGACCGGCCACGTTCAACTCAACATAAGCAGCAGCCTGCGCGTCACCACCCGCACTCAGCGTGTGCTCGACATAGTCGAGAACCTCGGCGTTTACGCCTTGCTTGCCAAGCACGTTCATGAAAGCCGAAATTGGGCCGTTGCCTGTTCCGCTTAGCGATACTTCACTATCGGCATCGCGCAACACTACTTCGATGTTTACAACGCCATCCATGTCGCTTTCGGTGCGAAGCTTCTTGAGCTCAAAGCGACCCCACTTGCGATCGACGTCAACAGCCGGAAGATACTCGTCGATAAAGATGTCCCAAAGTTTTTCGCTAGAAACCTCACCGCCGCTTGAGTCGGTGACGTTCTGCACAACTCGAGAGAACTCGATCTGAAGCTTGCGCGGCAGGTCAAGGTTGTGGTCTGTCTTTAGCAGGTAGGCCACGCCACCCTTACCAGACTGTGAATTCACACGGATAACTGCCTCGTACGAACGACCGACGTCTTTCGGGTCGATTGGCAAATAAGGCACAGCCCAGACCAAATCATCAATGTGAACGCCCTTGGCATCGGCCTCTTTGTGCATTAGTTCGAAGCCTTTTTTGATTGCGTCTTGGTGCGAACCACTGAACGCCGTGTAAACCAGGTCGCCGCCGTATGGGCTGCGCTCGTGAACCGGCAGTTGGTTGCAGTACTCAACCGTGCGCTTGATTTCATCTAGGTTGCTGAAGTCAATGTGCGGATCGATGCCTTGGCTGAAGAGGTTTAAGCCGAGCGTTACAAGGTCGACGTTTCCGGTGCGCTCCCCGTTGCCAAACAAACACCCTTCAATGCGATCTGCGCCAGCGAGATAACCGAGTTCGGCGGCAGCTACCGCTGTGCCGCGATCATTGTGTGGGTGAAGCGATAGCAAGACGCTGTCTCTGCGATCTAGGTTTCGACTCATCCATTCGATTGAGTCTGCATAAACGTTTGGCGTCGCCATCTCAACAGTTGCCGGAAGGTTGATGACCATCTTGTGATCTGGAGTCGGCTCTAGAACGGCGATGACCGCGTTGCAAACCTCAAGCGCATATTCGAGCTCGGTGCCGGTATAAGACTCTGGCGAGTACTCGTAGAACACTTTGGTGTCAGCGATGCTGCTTTCCATCTCTTTGCACTTGCGAGCACCGTTTAGCGCAATGTTAAGAATGCCGTCTTTGTCCTGATTGAAAACAACGCGACGCTGCAGCACAGAGGTTGAGTTATAGAAGTGAACAATCGCTTGCTTTGCCCCACGAAGCGACTCGTAGGTGCGTTCGATTAGTTCGTTGCGAGCCTGAGTTAGAACCTGAATGGTTACGTCGGCCGGAATGTGTCCGTCTTCGATAAGAAGGCGCACAAAATCAAAATCGGTTTGGCTTGCAGACGGAAATCCAACTTCGATCTCTTTGTAGCCCATCTTGACAAGCAGCTGGAACATCTTGAGTTTGCGCTCTGGGCTCATCGGGTCAATCAGCGCTTGGTTGCCATCGCGAAGGTCAACGGCACACCAGCGAGGTGCCTCGGTTATGCGCTTGGTTGGCCAGGTGCGATCTGGCAGTTCAACGCTGATCTGCTCGTGAAAAGGCTGGTACTTGTGAACCGGCATTCCGGATGGTTTTTGAGTGTTCTTCATGATTGTCTCCTGTGCCCAATTGGGCTAAATCGTCGAGGGTTGCGGGTGGCGGCAATCTCCGCGACGAGGGGGCCGGTTTAGGCCTCGTCGCGGCCACTAAGAAGGAGACCGTTCAACACCCTTTTAGAGTAGCCCAGCGGTTGCGGGCCAAGCAAGCCTAGAAACCTAGACGGCCGAGCTGCTTGGGGTCTCGCTGCCAATCCGGGGCTACTTTGACACGGATAGATAAGAAGACGCGTTGGCCAAGCAACTTCTCGATTTCTAGGCGAGCACGGCGACCAACGTCACTAAGGCGAGAACCCTTGTGCCCGATGATGATCGCTTTTTGGCTATCGCGCTCAACCCACACGTTTACGTGAACATCCATGAGGTCCTTGCCCTCACGTTGATTCATTTCGTCGAGGGTTACCGCAAGTGAGTGCGGCAACTCATCACGCACACCCTCAAGCGCAGCTTCGCGAACGAGCTCGCAAATGCGCATCTCGATTGACTCGTCTGTGACGGCCTCGTCTGGATAGAGCTGCTCTGAAACTGGCATCAAGCTAACCAGCAGCGAGGTGATTTCTTCGAGTTGATCTTCGGCCACGGCAGAGACGGGAATGATTGCTGCCCATTCGCGAAGGCCCTGCACCGCTAGCAGCTGCTTCGCCATCTGCTCTTTTGAGACCAACTCGCTCTTAGTAACGATTGCAACAAGTTTGGCTCTGCGGTAGTTATTGAGCTGCTCGTTTATGAATGTATCGCCAACGCCGATTTTTTCGTTTGCCGGAATGCAAAAACCGATGACGTCAACATCGCCAAGAGTGCTCTCGACCAAATCGTTAAGTCTTTGACCCAACAAAGTTCTTGGCCTGTGCAGACCAGGTGTGTCAACGATGATCAGCTGACCGAAGTCTCTGTGCACGATTCCACGGATGGCCCGTCGGGTCGTCTGTGGCTTTGAGCTCGTGATGGCGACCTTTTCGCCAACCAATGCGTTTGTGAGTGTTGACTTTCCGACATTAGGTCGACCAACAAACGAGACGAATCCCGCGCGGTATGGGTTATTCATCTTCGCCTGCTCCAAACGCTTCGATTGCATCAGCCAATTCGGCATCGCGGTGCACGAGCACAGAAACAAGGCGCTTGCGGCGACCCTCAATGCGGTCTGCCTTGAAATTCAAGCCAGAAAAACTAATTTCGTCGCCACGCAACGGAAGTCGACCGAGCTGCTTGGCAAGCAATCCGCCAACGCTGTCGACATCTTCGTCGTCGAGCTCAAGCTCAAAGAGCTCACCGAGGTCTTCTAGTGAATAGCGAGCGGCCACTCGATAGCCGCCATCTTCGAGCTGAACGACCTCGTTTTCGTCTTCGTCATATTCGTCTGCGATTTCGCCGACGAGTTCTTCGATGACATCTTCCATGGTTACGAGCCCGGCGACACCACCGTATTCATCGATGACGATCGCAATGTGAGTCGAGTTGCTCTGCATTGCCTGCAGCAAGTCGTCTACCGGCAGGGACTCTGGCATGAACACAACTTTGCGCACGATCTCTGACACCAATCGCTTGCTCGACTTCTTATCGCCCTCGTGCAAAACACGGGTCAGGTCTTTCAGATAAAGAATTCCGGTGACCTCGTCGACGGTCTTGCCAACCACCGGCAGACGCGAGAACCCGCTCTTGAGAAAGAACTGCATGGCTGCTTCAAGCGTCGAATCATCACGGATAGTTGCCATGTCAACGCGCGGCACCATAATTTCACGAATGATGGTTTCGCCAAACTCTTCTACTGAATCGATTAGCTCTTGCTCAAATTCCTCTGGCTCGTCTTCTTTCGGAAGAGAGAGCGGCGTAAACAGCATGTGAAGTGAACGCACACCTGGTTCGGCCATGGCAAGCAATCTTTGACCGAATTTGACGTGGCCAAATTGTCTCGCAGCTAACTGCGAGGTGATCAGCAAGGTCAGCATGAGTGCAACAGAAACCAAGGCGGTTAGCCACCAGGCGAATCCGAGTGGAACAAGACTTTGGCCAATGGTCACTCCGAAGATGCCGGTGAGCGTCATTCGAACGAAGCTCATGGTTTCTGCCTTATCGGCGTTGTCGCTCTCGACTTCGAGTGCTGCCTTTACGACGGCTGAGGACACAGTCAGCAGAGCGAGCGCGAATGAAATCCAAAAGGCGACGATTAGCAACTAGGCAACCTTTTCGCCTGCATAGAACGATTCGAGAATGTCTTTTTGAGTGCCAAACATCTCGCGCTCTTCATCCGGCTCTGCGTGGTCGTAACCCAGCAAATGCAGCACACCGTGGGTGACCAATAACAGAATCTCGTTAATTAGCTCGTGCCCTGCAGCCTCAGCCTGCTTCTCG
>JBEGTK010000050.1:0-8260 GCA_041179445.1 Actinomycetota bacterium
TGCTTCAGCAATCTTCTCGATTGTTTGACCGCCACCCTGAGCGATGTCTGGCTTACCTCCGCCGCCGCCACCGAGAACCGTGCTTGCAATCTTCACTAGCTCGCCCGCCTTGATAGAAGCATCTTGAGCCTTCTTTGAAACAGCAATAACGACCATGGGTTTTGAATCAATAGATGCGAATAGAGCCGACACAGATGCTTCGCTCTGAGAGTGATCACGCAATTGAATAGTCAGGTTTCGAAGTTCGTCTACCGAAGACAACTCACCGATGTTGCTTGCAGCAAAAAGGGTTGAGCCGATCTTCTCGCTCTTGGCGATGATAGATGGAATCAGCGTTGCCAGTTGTTCGGCCTGAAGACTTGCAAGTTTGCGCTGTGCACTCTTTAGTTCTTCGAAGGTTGCAATAAAGCGCTCTTCTAGGTTTTCCTTCGGCGACTTAGCAAGCTCGGCGAGTCGAAGCAGCAGTGCTCGTTCAGACGAAAGGGCACGTAAAGCTTCGATTCCAACAAGCGCTTCGAGTCTTCTAGAGCCAGAACCAACTGAAGATTCACCAATTAGCGAAACTAGCCCGATCTGACTGCTTCGCGAAACGTGCGTGCCACCGCAGAGTTCTCTCGACCATGGTCCGCCAATTTGAATTACTCGAACACTCTCGTCGTAGGTCTCGCCAAACAGAGCAACCGCTCCCCAGTCACGAGCATCTGCGAGTGGCATGAGTTGAGCACTTACAGCTAGGTCTCGGCGAATAGCCATGTTGGTGACTTCTTCGATCTCTGACTTTGTTTCGCCACTCAGTGCTTGGTTCCAAGAAAAGTCGAGTCGCATGTATCCGGGCTTGTTATAAGAACCAGACTGCAATGCGTTTGGTCCTAGAACCTGTCGAAGCGCCGCGTGCACAACGTGCGTAGCTGAGTGAGCCTGAGCCGCGCCCAAACGCCATTCGGCGTCAACCGCGGTCATTGCCTTAGCCCCGACAGCAACCTCACCAGAGCGAACTAGCACCTTGTGGCTGATCAAACCCTTCACAGGCTTCTGAACGTCGAGAACCTCGAGTTCAAAAGCGTCTCCGCGAATGAAACCAGCATCAGAGTCCTGACCACCAGATTCTGCATAGAACGAGGTTTCGTCAAGGATGATCTCGGCAATTTGACCCTGGCCAACAGTCTTGTGGTCTTTGCCATCTGCGATTAGACCAATGACTTTTGCTTCGGTCTGCAACTCTTCATAACCGGTGAACTTAGTAGTGCCCAACTGTCTGAATGCTGAGTAAACCGAAAGATCAGTGCCGCCAAGTTTCTTCTCACGCGCATCGGCCTTGGCTCGATCGCGTTGCTCGGTCATGAGCGCTTTGAAGCCATCGCGATCTACGCTTAGGCCAGCTTCTTCTGCTACTTCTAACGTCAGGTCAATAGGAAAACCATAGGTGTCGTGTAGCAAGAATGCAGTTTCGCCATCGAGTTGCTTAGAGTTTGCGCTCTTAGATTTTGCAATCGCCTCGTCTAGAACAACAGTGCCAGAGGTCAATGTGCGAAGGAATGCCTCTTCTTCAGCGATGGCCGTTCTAAGAATGCGGTCAAACTCGTTCTCAAGCTCAGGGTAAGCATCTTTCATCGCGTCTTTCGATGCAGTGAAAAGTGCGGTAAAAGTGTTTGATTCAACACCGAGAAGGCGCATAGCTCGCACGGTTCTGCGCAACAGCCTTCGCAAAACGTAGCCGCGACCGTCGTTTGCCGGAGTTACACCATCGCAAATAAGCATGAGTGCGCTTCGAACGTGATCTGCGACAACGCGAAGGCGAACATCGTCTTCAACAGATGCTCCATAGGTCTTTGAGCTCAAGCTTGCAGCGAGATCGAGAACTGGTCTAACCTGGTCGATTTCATAGAGGTTTTCGACACCCTGCATCAAGAAAGCTACACGCTCGAGCCCCATGCCCGTGTCGATGTTCTTCTTAGGCAATTCGCCGAGAATTTCGAAGTTATCTTTGCCAAGACCTGCTCCACGCTCAAACTGCATGAACACAAGGTTCCAGATTTCGATGTAGCGATCTTCATCGGCTTCTGGGCCACCCTCGCGACCATATGCCGGGCCACGGTCATAATAAATTTCAGAACATGGTCCGGCTGGTCCGGGTTGACCGGTTGACCAGTAGTTGTCTTTCATTCCACGGCGCTGAATGCGCTCTAGAGGAATGTCGGCTACCTCGCGCCAAATCGCGATGCTCTCATCGTCGTCTTGAAACACGGTGACCCAAAGAAGCTGCTCATCGAGCCCTAGGCAACCTGACTCTTTTGAACCGGTGAGGAATTCCCAAGCGAATGCGATCGCTTCTTTCTTGAAGTAATCGCCGAAAGAGAAGTTTCCGTTCATCTGAAAGAACGTGCCGTGACGAGTTGTTTTTCCGACTTCTTCGATGTCGAGAGTTCGAACACATTTCTGAACGCTGGTCGCTCTTGCATAAGGCGCAGGCACAAGACCAGTCATATAAGGAATGAATGGAACCATTCCAGCGACAGTGAATAGCAGCGATGGGTCTTCGCTAATTAGCGAAGCACTTGGAACTACGGTGTGACCTTTGCTCTCAAAGAAATTGAGCCAGCGCCGGCGAATTTCGGCGGTCTGCATTTAATTCGCGCTTGGCTTGGTAGCGGTCTTCTTAGCGGCTGGCTTCTTTGCAGCTGGCTTCTTTGCGGCAGGCTTTTTGGCGGCAGGTTTCTTAGCCGCTGGCTTCTTCACTGCAGGCTTCTTGAGCTCTGCTTCGCGCTCTTTGTAGCCAGAGGTGAAGGCATCGCCCAATGCTCTAGCACGCTTAGTTGCGTCTTCAAGAGCAGCTTGGGCTTCAGGGTTTTCGCGCAACTGCTTAGCAACGGCAAGACCGGCTGCGATTCCAGTTGCGAACCAGAAAATCTTCTTCATGTTTACTTCTTCTTGCCTAGTAGTGCAGAACGAAGACCTTGAGTAAGGCCAGCAATTTTCATTAGTGGAGCACCAACAGAAGCGCTAAAGACAGCTACGAGCGCCTTTACGTTGGTCGTCACATCCGCGACGTTCTCGGTGATGGTGTCAATCTTCGCCAAAGCCTTGTTAGTTTCGATGACTGTAGTAGTGACTTCGGTGAGTAGCGGAGCGACCGTATCGTTCAATTCACGAACTGATTCGCGAGTCTCATCGATTAGTCCCCCGAGTTTGATCAGAGGCACGCCGATAAACAACACGAGCAGAACAAAAGCTCCTGCCGCGATGATTGCTGCGATGTCTCCGCCACTCATCCGAACTCCTACTTAGTTTTATCGAGCTGCGTAGTACTCAACAACGAGCTGAACTTCACAGGTGACTGGAACTTCAGCGCGCTTTGGGCGACGCACGAGAGTTGCGTGTAGCTTGTCTAGCTGCACATCGAGGTAGCCAGGAACAGGTGGCAATACATCAACGTGACCGCCAGCAGCAGCAACCTGGAATGGCTCGGTTAGTTCACTCTTTGGGTGAACGTGAATCATCTGTCCTGGCTTTACGCGGAATGATGGACGGTCTACACGCTCGCCGTTAACGAGAATGTGACGGTGCACAACCATCTGACGTGCCTGAGCAATTGTGCGGGCGATGCCTGCACGAAGAATTAGAGCGTCGAGACGCATTTCGAGAAGCTCAACTAGGTTCTCACCAGTTAGTCCCTCGGTGCGCTTTGCTTCAGCGAAGGTCTTGCGAAGCTGTGCTTCACGAATTCCATACTGAGCGCGAAGACGCTGCTTCTCACGAAGACGAACGGCAAAGTCGCTGTCGGCCTTCTTCTTGGTGCGTCCGTGCTCACCTGGAGCATATGGACGCTTTTCTAGGTACTTAGCTGCCTTAGGAGTAAGGGCTAGTCCGAGCGAGCGAGACAAACGAGTCTTGCTGCGAGTACGTGTGGTCTTTGACACGTTTTCCTTTCAGTGAGCATGAAGCTCAATAGCGTTTATTTTGTTCACAAAAGCGGATCGAGAGGTCGAACCTTTTGCCACGGATTCGTCTGGCTATTAGACAAATCGCACCGTGTGAACCAGCTCTCAGCCGTGAGGCAGGTTCTAGTCGGCAACCTTGCAAGTTTAGCAAGTGACGCGAGCCTAAATAAAGGGTTTGCGACTATTTTTTGAAGGCACGGATGATTGCCCGAAGTTTCGGCCAGCGCTCGGCGAGTTCGCTTTCTGCGCCCTTGTCCTTCGGCTGGTAGTAATTGCGCTGCCCAATCTTGCCTTCGAGATACTGTTGCTCAACCACCGCTCGCCTGTCGTCGTGCGGATAAACGTAGCCAATGCCAGCACCCGTGGTCTTTTGAGCCCCGGCGTAGTTCGAACTCTTGAGTGCTTTTGGCACCGGGCCTGAGAGTCCGGCTCGAACGTCATCAAGTGCCGAGTTAATGGCTAGATAGGCAGAATTCGACTTTGGCGCGAGTGCCAAATAAATTGTCGCCTCTGCAAGCGGAATGCGCCCCTCTGGCATGCCGATCTTGGCGACGGCCTCAGCGGCAGAGGTGGCCAGGGTCAAAGCCGCAGGATCAGCTAAACCAATGTCTTCAGCGGCCAAAATAATCAGTCGTCTAGCGATGAACCTCGGGTCTTCGCCCGCTTCAATCATGCGAGCTAGATAGTGAATAGCTGCGTCAGCGTCGCTACCGCGCACAGACTTGATGAAGGCACTTATGACGTCATAGTGCTGGTCGCCGTCGTGGTCATATCTGACCAAGGCCCTATCCATGGCGCTTTCAACGGCCTCGTGGGTAACTTCAAACGGGCCATCAAGTTCTGGGTTTTCGACTGACGCTGCTGCAGCCTCAAGAATCGTTAGCGCTCGCCTGGCATCTCCAGCGGCCAACAGAGCTATGCGTTCGCCGATGTCTTGGCTAACAATGAACCGACCTTTCAGACCTCGCGGGTCTTCAACCGCCCTAGCGATAAGACCAACAACTGCATTATCAGGCAGAGATTGAAGGGTCAGCAGCAGAGATCGTGAGAGCAGCGGGCTAATCACCGAAAAACTAGGGTTCTCGGTGGTCGCGGCAATCAGAACTATCCAGCCGCTCTCAACACCGGGCAAAAGCACGTCTTGCTGGGCCTTTGAGAATCGATGAATCTCGTCGAGAAACAGAATTGTGTTAACGCCAAACGACTCGCGGTCGTTGCGCGCCTTCTCGATAGCCTCGCGAACTTCTTTGACACCGCTGGTTACAGCGCTCAGCTCAATGAATCGCCTGTTACTCGAAATAGCAACAGCCTTGGCTAACGTGGTCTTGCCGGTTCCCGGTGGTCCCCAGAGAATGACGCTCGTAGAACTTGGGGCAATGCCCTCTCGGGGCGGCTCGGCTAGTTTCTGAAGGGGTGAACCTGTTTTGAGCAGGGCTTCTTGCCCAACCACCTCATCGAGACTGCGAGGACGCATTCGCGAAGCTAGCGGTGCTAGGCCCTCAAACATGCTCTCGGTCATTTTTTAAGATTACTCGCACGAATCGAATACCCAATACTGCGTAAAATTGGCGAGGACCAAATAATCGGAGGAACCCTTGGCATCGAAGAAAAAGCAACAGAATCTCTTCAGCGATACTGCTAACAAGCTAGCCGCCTATGAACAGAAGCAGCTTCAGCACCAAAAGGACTCGAAGCGCAAGGGCAAAGACAACAGGATTGCCGCTGTGATTGGTGTTGCCGCTCTAGCCGTTGCGGTCGCGGCCCAATTTGGCAGCTACTCCGAGCGCATCTCCGTCAGCCATTGAAACCGTTTCACCAAATGTTCCAAGCAAGGACATCGCAGAGAATCGCGTATGGACCGGAACCATGAAGGTAAACGACGCCAATCTTGCAATTGAAATCTTTGGCGACAAGGCACCACAGGCGGCCGCCAACTTCATCGCTCTAGCTAGCAAGGGTTTCTATAACGAAGTTCCTTGCCACCGCATAACCACCGATGGAATCTACATTCTTCAGTGTGGTGACCCAACCGGAACTGGCACCGGCGGCCCAGGTTACTCATTCGGTCCTATCGAGAACCCACCGGTTGCTGACTCCTCTGGTGTTGCGACCTACACCACCGGATTGCTTGCCATGGCGAACTCTGGCACACCAGACTCAAACGGTTCGCAGTTCTTCATCGTCTATAAAGACTCACCGCTCTCACCGAGCTACACCGTGTTCGGCAGAGTGACCGGCAATCTTGAAGGCTTGAAACCAATCATCGATGGAGGCATTGGCGACGGATCTTCACCAAGCCAGGGCGGCAAGCCAGCAGTCGAAACCAAGCTCGGCGCCATCGTTCTAAACTAAGTCAAAGAAAACGAACGCAACAGCGTCTAGCAAAAGGAGCTAACCATGTCAGCAGTCAAATTCGGTCGTGTCGATGAAGAGAACAACGTTTACGTTCTCGAATTGGGTTCAGAGCGAAAAGTTGGTCAATACCCAAACGTGACTGCAGAAGAAGCGTTAGCTTTCTTTGAGCGCAAGTATGCAGATCTAGAGGCTTCAGTTCGCATTCTTGAGCAACGTGTAGCTACCAAGGTTGATGCAGCTAATCTGCCTAAGCAAGCCGAGAAGCTTGCAAAAGACTTGATTGAGCCGAATGCAGTTGGAGACCTCAACGCACTTCGCAACCGTGTGGCTGCTCTTAAGCCGAAGATTGATGAGCTTGGTGCCAAGAAGGCCGAAGCCAATAAAGAAGCAGTTGCAGCTGCGCTAGCAAAGCGCATCGAACTCGCGACTGCCGCTGAAGCGATTGCAAACCAAGATGTCGCTAAAACACAGTGGAAGCAATCAGCCGAGAAGTTCGCAAAGCTGTTCGAAGAATGGCAAGCAGCTCAGAAGACTGGTGCGAAAGTATCGAAGTCTGAGGCTGATCCAATCTGGAAGCGCTTCTCTGTAGCAAGAACAAAGTTTGAATCGAACAAGCGCGTTTACTTCGCAAGCCTCGATGCAAACAACAAGGCCGTTCGAGCAAAGAAGAATGAAATCGTTGAGCAGGCCGAGAAATTGGCTGCTGCAGGTTCAGATTCAATTGTTGAGTACCGCAAACTTCTCGACGCCTGGAAGACCTCGGGTCGCACTCCAGGGAAGTCTGACGACGCTCTTTGGGCTCGCTTCAAGGCTGCTGGCGACACCATTTATGCAGCTCGTCAGGTTTCTGCAGTGGTCGAGAACGGTGAGCAGTCTGAGAACCTAGCTAAGAAGTTCGAACTTCTTAAGCAGTACTCTGCAATTGACCCGGCCAAGGGCCTCGACGAAGCAAAGCGTTCACTTATAGAACTTCAAAAGAAGTGGGAGAAGATCGGCCGAGTGCCTAAAGACAAGCTTCGTGAAGTTGAAGACAAGCTCAAGGCAATTGAATCGAAGGTCAAGACCGCTGAACAAGACCACTGGCGCAAGACCGACCCTGCCTCAATCGACCGCAGCAACTCAGTGATTAATCAACTCGAAGAGTCGATTAAGAAACTTGAAAACGAACTAGCTGCCGCTACCGCAAGCAAGAACGACAAGAAGATCAAGGATGCCACCGATGCTCTCTCAGCTCGCAAGGCTTGGCTTGAGACTGTTAAGGCAGCAGCTAACTAGTTTTAGCCGTTGTTGACGCGATAAACGTCATAAACAGCGTCAATTCTTCGAACCGCATTCAGCAAGTGCTCTAGCGTGTTCGAATCGCCCATTTCGAAGACAAAACGGCTGAGCGCTACCCTGTCGCTGCGCGTTGAAACCGAAGCAGACAAAATGTTCACGTGATGCTCGCTGAGCACACGAGTAACGTCGCTCAGCAGCCCCCCGCGATCTAGTGCTTCGATTTGAATCTGCACAAGAAAGAGCGACTTCGAGTTCGGTGCCCATGAGACATCCATGAGTCTTTCGGGTTCAAGCCTTAGCTGCTCGGCGTTCTTGCAGTCGGTTCTATGAACAGAAACACCACTGCCCCTGGTAACGAACCCGAGAATTTGATCACCAGGCACCGGCGTGCAACACCTTGCGAGCTTGGCCATAACATCAGAGTCTCCGCGCACCAGAATTCCGGCAGAGTTCTGGCGATTGCGATTTGCGGAGCGCGTGCTTGTCGGAAGTTCGAATACTGCTTCAACAGCGTCTGAATCTGTCGCGAGCGACGCAGTCAGTTTTTCGACAACCTGCTGCGAAGAGACATGGCCCTCGCCTACTGCTGCATAAAGCGATTCAACATCTGTGAACCGAAGGTCGTTAGCAAGGCTGAGCAGGCTGTCGCCAGACATCATTTTCTGCAACGGAAGGTTGTGCTTGCGCAT
>JBEGTK010000051.1:0-5673 GCA_041179445.1 Actinomycetota bacterium
CCTGCGTATCTTCCCTAAAAGAGAAGGTACTGGATGTACCAAACAACAATTGCCGAAATGTAGCCAGCCATGGCGGGTATTGTCGCTATCTTAAGAAACTGCTTAAAACTTAACTCTTTGACCATACCCATAGCAACCACTCCAGCTGCAGAGCCAATGACAAGCATTGAGCCCCCCGTACCTACACAAAGAGCGAGTAGCACCCAAATTCTGAAGTCTGTGGTTTGCATAATATCCATGGCTGCTGCCGTTAGCGACTTCAGGGTTGAAAGCGTTTCACCAAAGAAAATCAAACGCGCGATTGCCGGAGACAAGATCTCGATCGAGTTGGTGGCGAATCCAGACATCCTTGCTTCATCGGTGACACGCATCAAAGGTGACGGACTCAAGTGCCTCACCGTAGGCTTCGCAGCAGAGACCGCTTCAAACGAGAGCGATTTGCGACAGCTTGCCGCCCACAAACTCATGAGCAAGGGCTGTGACGTGCTTGTCGCTAATGATGTAAGCAATGGTCAGGTTTTCGGTTCTGACCAAAACTCGGTTTTGATTCTCGCTAAGAGCGGAATTGAACGTGCCGTTTCAGCGAGCAAAACTGAAGTGGCTAACGCCATTCTCGATATACTTATCGAGTTATGACCGACCTAAGACTTTTTACCTCGGAATCTGTTACTGAGGGACACCCTGACAAGATCTGCGACCAGATCTCAGACACGCTGCTCGATGCGATTTTGGCGCAAGACCCACACGCCCGCGTTGCAATAGAAACCATGGTCACGACTGGGCTCGTTCACGTAGCCGGTGAGCTAACCACAGAGGCCTACGTTGAGATGCCCGACCTCATTCGCAAGAAGATTCTCGAGATTGGTTACACCTCGAGTGACATTGGCTTTGATGGTCTGAGCTGCGGTGTTTCTCTCTCAATCGGTCAGCAGTCACCAGACATCGCCCAAGGCGTAGACCAAGGATTCGAGCAGCGCGAAGGCACGTCTAAGGATCCTTATGACAGCCAGGGTGCCGGCGACCAGGGCTTGATGTTTGGTTACGCGACCAACGAGACCGCAACTCTTATGCCAACAGCCATCAGCCTCGCTCACAAACTAAGCGAACGACTAGCAGAAGTTCGCAAACTGGGGCTTGTCGACTTCTTGAGGCCAGACGGCAAGACTCAGGTCACAGTCGGCTACGACGGCCAGACCGCTAAGACGATTGACGCGGTTGTGGTTTCTACTCAGCACAACGCAGTAGTGAGCCAGGGCGATGTTCGAAGTGCGGTTCGCGAGCTTGTTATCGCCCCTGTTCTTGCAGACTCAGGGCTTGAGATAACTGCGAAGGAATTTTTCATTAACCCAACAGGCACATTCGTTGTTGGTGGCCCTATGGGTGATGCTGGTCTCACCGGAAGAAAAATTATCGTCGACACCTATGGCGGCGCTTCTCGTCACGGCGGCGGTGCCTTCAGCGGAAAAGATCCGTCAAAGGTTGACCGCTCAGCCGCTTATGCAATGCGCTGGGTTGCCAAGAATGTCGTTGCCGCCGGACTAGCCGACAGGGCAGAGGTTCAGGTTGCCTACGCAATCGGCAAGGCCCAGCCAGTAGGTCTCTATGTTGAAACCTTCGGAACCGGCAAAGTTTCTGAAACTGCGATTGCAAAAGCGATTCGCGAAGTCTTCGACCTCAGACCAAAAGCAATTATCGATGCTCTTGATCTGCTTCGACCTATCTATTCGAAGACAGCGACATACGGTCACTTCGGACGTGAGTTGCCAGAGTTCAGCTGGGAACGCACAGATCGAGTAGCCGATTTGCAGCGAGCACTCGGCATTTAGTTCTATGAACACCGTGGCTAGAGTCGCTCTAGACTCACCATTGCCGAACCTCGACAGGCTATTTGACTATTCGATATCGCCAGAAATGCAAGGCATGATTGCCGCGGGCCAAAGAGTTCGAGTTTCGTTCGGTCGCTCAAAGAAGCTGCTGGATGCATTCGTTATTGAAACCCTCGACAAGAGTGAGTTTGAAGGCAAGCTAGCACCGGTTGCCGAAATAGTGTCTGCCGTTTCGGTATTGCCCGCGAACATCTACAAACTTGCCCGAGCGGTGGCAGACCGTCAAAGCTCAACCTTGGCCGATGTTCTTGGCGGGGCCGTTCTCACAAGATCAGTCGCCGTTGAGAAGAAGTTCGCTGAAACCGCGGTTTTGGCTCAGCCAAGCAAAAAGACCAAGTCTGACGAAGCAAAGCTTCAAGCGGTTCTTGCTCAACCTTTCGAAGTTACATCGGATCATTCGGGTGGGGCGATTGCCGACTGGCAAGAGAAGCTATTGAGCGCGGCACTAGCAAAGTTGATTGATGGCGAGAGCGTAATTATCGTTGTTCCAGACTTTCGGGACTTGCAGCAACTTCGCCAGAGAATTACTAAGAGCAAGCTCGCAGAACACTACGTTGATTATTCAGCCGACCAAACCGGGTCTAAGCGTTACACCTCGTTTCTTAAGTGCCTAAGCGCTGGTGCGCACCTGGTTGTGGGTTCTCGTTCTGCCATGTATGCGCCCCTCCAAAATCTCGGGCTGATAGCCATGTTCGATGACGGCGATTTGAATCTGCAAGAGCAACAGAGCCCATACATACACGCTCGTGATATCGCACTGCTGCGACAGACGGTTGACAACTGTGACCTGCTCTTCGTGTCACACGCACGAAGCTGTGAAGTGCAGCGACTTGTCGAGATGAAGTATTTATCTGAGATCGAACAAAACTTTGCCGCACCTGCTGTCGCATTCGACGATTCGCTATCGAGAGTGCCCACCCTGGCATGGCAGATCATTCGTGAAGCGTCAGCTCAGGGCGCTGTGCTAGTTCAGGTTTCATCTAAGGGCACGGCTAGAACGGCCTATTGCCAAGAGTGTTCAACCAGAGCACTGTGCAACCAGTGCCACGGACCGATTTGGATCGACTCGAGTTCGATGCCGCGTTGCCGTTGGTGCAACGCACAGAACCTGGCATACCACTGCCCAGAATGCAAAGGCGACAAGATTCGGCAAGGTTTCGGCGGTTCGACGAGAACGGTGGCTGAATTCGGAAAAGCGTTCGCCGGAGTTCAGATCATTGAATCCACTGGAGACAAGCCACTGCTTGAAATTGAGAGCGGAAAGAAGATTGTTATTGCAACGCCGGGTGCAGAACCATCAATCGCCGGCGGTTATGAGGCGGTTGTAATTCTTGATGCAAACCAAGCTCTTGCCAAAGATTCGCTACGCGCGTCAGAAGATGCGGTTCGCTACTGGTCAAACGCTATCGCGAAGCTCAAAAGAGGCAAGCGAGCCGTAATCGCGGGAGCACCGCAGAGAATTGGCCAGAGATTCGCACTGTGGCAACAAATTGAATTGGCTCAGGATGAACTTGAGAATCGACGGGAGCTTGAGTTTCCACCGCACGTGAGACTCGGATCTGTTGAAGGTCCAATCGATGTGATCACTCAACTCACCGAAGAACTCTCGATACCAGGTCTTCAGGTTCTCGGTCCGATACAGGTTCGCGGCTCACAGGGTGAACAAAACATGCGTTTCGTTCTGAAATACCCCTATTCAATTGGCGCACAGGTAAGCGAAGCCATTAAGGCAGCACAGCTGAAAATCAGTGCTGGGCTAACCAAAACCAGCGCAACCGGAAGAGTTAGCCGTGCGGTTCGAGTGAGAATGGACGACCCCGAAGTAATCTAGAGCCGAGGTGGCTTTTTGAGAATTGTTTTCGCGGGAACGACAACCAATGCGGTTGACGTTCTGCGCTACCTAGTTGAACAAGGCCGTCACGAAATTTGTGCGGTTCTCACTAGAGAAGATGCACCGGTTGGGCGCAAACAGATACTGACCGAATCGCCCGTCGCCGCCTATGCGGGCTCGCAGGCCTTAAAGGTCATCAAGGCAAATCGTCTTAACTCTGAAACGAACGAGCTAATTGCCGAGACGAACCCCGAACTTGGGCTGGTTATTGCATACGGAGCGCTGCTAAAGCAGGCAAGTCTCGAAATACCGAACCACGGATGGCTCAACATTCACTACAGCATGCTTCCGAAGTGGCGAGGAGCTGCTCCTGTGCAACGAGCTTTGATGGCGGGCGACACCGAATCTGGCGTAACCATTTTTCAACTCGACGAGGGCATGGATACCGGCCCAATTCACGCGGAGGTTGCCGCAACCATCGAACCCGACGACAACGCTAAGACCTTGCTCGATCGACTGACAAACGTAGCAATCTCGATGCTTGATGAAACTCTGTCAAAGATTGACGCTGGCATTGCTGCACCTGCCGCTCAAGTCGGCGATTCGACGCACGCAGCAAAATTGTCGAGGGCTGACGCCCAAATCGACTGGAGCAATTCGGCAAGTCAGATCGAGAATTTGATTCGCGGTGCTTACCCAGAACCAATCGCTTGGGCGAAAGTAGATGCAGAAGCCATCAGAATCATCAGAGCCAGAAGACACGGTTCAGAGCCTTCGCAACTTGACGATGTCGAAATTGGCACAGCGCTGTTGATTGACTCTCTCGCTCTGGTTAAGACCGGCAACGGAGTTCTTCAGCTCATCGAAGTTCAGCCGGCCTCTAAAAACATAATGCCCGCGGCCGATTGGTTGCGCGGCAAACACGGACGGCTGGTTCTTTCTTGAAATCGAATTTTAGAGCCACGGCCAGATCTGTGGCCTTCGAACTGCTTAGGGCCGTTGAACAAGATGACGCCTATGCCAACCTCCTTCTGCCGAAGTTGATCGCCGAGGCGAAACTCGAACCGCGTGATTCTGCACTAGCCCAGGAGCTTGCCTTCGGCACCATTCGAAACCAGTTGCTCTATGACCGAATCATTGAGCAAGGCGCTAACCGCAAGATCGATGAAATCGATGTTCGTGGCAAGTTGTTGCTTCGTCTTGGCGCACACCAATTGCTATCGATGAGGGTTCCTAGTCATGCCGCCATCAACGAGACCGTAGACCTAACGAAACTCGTTGCTAGTCAAGGTGCTGTGGGTTTCGTTAATGGAATTCTTCGCAGAGTAAGTGAGCGTTCGTTAGACGAATGGCGTGAATTGCTGATTAGCGCGACCGAAGACCGAGTGGCGAAGCTCGAGTTGGAATACTCGCACCCGGCATGGATCATCAGATCTCTTGAGCAAGCGCTAAAGGTTGATGGACGCGGCGACACTCTTGAAGCGCTACTGCAAATTGACAATGAAGCTCCACTGGTTAACCTGGTCGCACTGCCAGGCATAGCTCGATCAGAACACGAAATCGGGTTGACAGCCGGAACAGCGAGCCCGATCGGCTTTACTCTGGCGTCTGGTGACCCGGCTAAATTGCCGGCGATGCGAGATGGATTCATTCGAGTCCAAGACCAAGGTTCTCAGTTGGCCGCGCTCGCTCTTGCTGAAGCAAAGCCAATAGCAATCTCTGAACACTGGCTAGACATGTGCGCTGGCCCTGGCGGCAAGGCAGCGCTATTGGCCGCAATTGCAAAGCAGAACGGTGTGAAATTCGTTGCAAATGAACTTGCCGAGCACAGAGCAAAGCTCGTAAGCCAGGCTCTTCGCAAGATTGATGAGTCTGTCGATGTTTTTTGTGCAGATGGTCGAACCATTGGCGAAGACGCACCTCAGTCGTTTGATCGCATTCTGCTCGACGCCCCTT
>JBEGTK010000052.1:0-5671 GCA_041179445.1 Actinomycetota bacterium
CGCTCAGCTGAGCGAACCAACTCCAAGCAACTTTCCGGTTGCTACCGACCCATCTCAGATTGATGGAAACAGCACGAACAATCTTTTGCAGATGGCAAGAAAACTTCACGACGACCACGTTCGCGAAGGAATCAGCAAGCGCGATGCGCTGATCGCAGAGGGGCATGCGACAGCGGCTCGAGTCATTCGAGAAGCAGAGGCGCAGCAAAGAGTTGAACTGAGCAAGTTTGAACAAGAGAAAGCAGTGCTTGAGCACACGATTCTCGAATTGAAGAGCTTCGAACGCGAATACCGAATCAAGATCAAGGCTTACATTGAGGCTCAGTTGGCAGAGCTAGAGCACCAGTCGGCTTCTGACATGCCGAGCGGCCAAGAGCAAAACCAGCAAGCTCCTTTCGGTCAAGCTACGCCGCAGACTTTTCAGCTCGGTCAAAATTCAAGCGACTACTTTTCAAACTAATGTCGTCGGCTACGCGCAAGAACCTGTTTAGAGTTTCAATTGCTCTGCTGATTGCGGCAGCTTTAGCTGTTGCCGATCAGCTGATTAAGAATTTGATTGTTGCGAATTTTCACACCTTTGAAGTCAAGCCATTTCTTGGCGACGTGGTGAAACTCACTTACGTGCTAAATGACTCTGCAGCCTTTTCACTTGGCTTTGGTGCAACCGGATTATTCACAATCATTTCGAGCGTTGCAACCCTCGCTTTGGTTTGGTTCATCGCGAAAAAGGCAGAAACTTTCGGCTGGGCAATTATGGCCGGAGTATTGCTTGGTGGAGTTGTTGGCAATCTAATCGATAGATTCGTTAGATTTCCCGGAGCGGGTCTTGGTCGCGTCGTTGACTACATACAAATTCCGTTCAACTTTCCGGTGTTCAATCTCGCCGACATCTGCATAGTCACAGTTGCTTCGCTAACGGTAATTCGCGTGCTGCTCGGCCACACAATTGGCAAGGTCGGCCAAGCGACCAATGACTGATTCGCGGCTCATTCCGGTTCCACCAGCCCTAGATGGCGAACGCGCAGACGCAGCGGTTGCAAAGATGCTGGGTCTTTCACGATCAGCTGCATCGGCAATCCTCGAAGGCCACGGTGTTCACCGCTCAGGAGTATTGGTTGGCAAATCAGACCGACTAAGAGAAGACGACCTGCTTGAAATTGTCATGCCAGAGGTTAGAGACCTACTGTCAGTTCGCCCAACCGAGGTAGAAAACCTCAAAATCGTTTATGAAGACAAAGACCTGGTGGTTGTCGACAAGCCGGCTGGCGTTGCCGCACATCCATCGGTGGGCTGGGATGGCCCAACGGTCGTCGGTGCTCTGCTGGCCAGGGGAGTGCAAGTCACGACGTCTGGGGCACACGAGCGCCAGGGAATTGTTCAGCGTCTCGACGTTGGCACCAGCGGCCTCATGATGGTAGCCAAGACTGAGGTTGCCTACTCGAGGCTGAAGCAGGCATTTCGAGACCGCGCGGTGCACAAGGTTTATCACGCGGTCATTCAAGGGCACCCAGACCCATTTGAAGGAACGATAGACGCACCAATCGGCAGGCATCCGCGGGCAGAGTTTAAATTTGCCGTGATGAACGACGGCAAACCGTCAATCACCCATTACAAGTTGCTAGAGGCATTTGCCTCGGCATCTCTCGTCGAGGTGATTCTTGAAACCGGTCGAACCCACCAAATCAGAGTTCACTTCAGTGCTTTCAAACACCCGCTGCTTGGCGACACCATGTATGGAGCTGACCCAACCTTGGCAGCAAGATTGCACATCGAGCGCCAGTGGCTTCATGCCGTTCGTTTGAGTTTCATTCACCCAACTTCGGGTGAGCAGGTTGAGTTTGAGAGCAGCTACAGCCCAGACTTGGCCGATGTCTTGGAGCGTTTAAGAACCAACTAGGTTTATTCTTGCGTTTTGGTCTCGCAGCGGTGCATAGGAGGGGTTCGTGATGAATAACGATTCATTCGTGCACCTTCACGTTCACACCGACTATTCGATGCTCGATGGTGCCGCAAAAATCAAGAAGCTAATCAAAGAAGTCGCTGATCAGGGCATGCCTGCAGTTGCAATCACAGATCACGGCAACATGCACGGAGCTTTTGAGTTTTATAACGCCGCAAACGCCGCCGGTGTGAAACCGATCATCGGTCTAGAAGCTTATGTAGCGCCGGGTGCGAGCCGAACCGATAAGACACCAGTTCGCTGGAACGACGGCGGCGAAGACGATATTTCCGGCAACGGCGCTTACACGCACATGACTCTTTTAAGCGAGACCACTGAGGGAATGCACAATCTCTTCAAAATGTCTTCGTATTCGTGGCTCGACGGAATCTATTACAAGCCTCGCATCGACCGAGACTTAATGCAGACCTACGGCAAGGGGCTTATTGCAACCTCAGGCTGTGTTGGTGGTGAAGTTCAGACTCGATTGCGAGCTGGCCAATATGCCGAGGCCAAGAGTGTTGCTGGTGAAATGCGTGAGATCTTTGGCAAAGATAACTACTTCATCGAGATTATGGAGCACGGCATTGGCATTGAGAAACGGACTTTTAAAGAGCTAGTTAAGCTTGCTAAAGAGCTCGACATTCCTCTGCTGGCCAGCAACGACTTGCACTACACGCACGCCACAGATGCTGAGTCGCACGAAGCATTGCTTTGCGTGCAGACCGGCTCGAACCTCAACGAGGCCAAGCGCTTCAAGCTCGACTCAAACGAGTTCTACGTGAAGTCGGCAGCCGAGATGCGCGCTTTGTTTGCGGATTATCCAGAGGCTTGCGACAACACTCTCTTGATTGCCGAACGTGCAAACGTGAAATTCGAAGAGCGAAAGCTCATGCCCGAGTTTCCGGTGCCGAATGGTGAAACCGAAGACAGCTGGTTTGCCAAAGAAGTTCATCGAGGTTTAGCAGAGCGATTCAACGGTAATGTGCCGAAGACTCACAGCGACCAGGCCGATTATGAAATTGGCGTCATTGTGCACATGAAGTTTCCGAGTTACTTCTTGGTTGTTGCTGACTTCATCGCTTGGGCTCGCAATAACGGTGTGCGCGTTGGCCCTGGACGTGGTTCGGCCGCGGGCTCGATTGTGGCCTGGGCCCTTGGCATCACCGACCTAGACCCAATCGAACACGGTCTAATCTTCGAGCGTTTCTTGAACCCAGATCGCGTTTCGATGCCCGATATCGATATCGACTTTGATGACCGTGGTCGTGGAGAAGTAATCAAATACGTTTCTGCAAAATATGGAGCAGATCGCGTGGCTCAGATTGTCACCTTCAACACCATCAAGGCGAAGCAAGCGCTCAAAGATGCTGCGCGAGTTTTGGCCATGCCATATTCGGTTGGCGAAAAACTGACAAAGGCGCTTCCGAAGATGGTTCTCGGACGCGACGTTTCTCTCACCGAAGTTGTTGAGAAGAAGATTGATGGCAAAGAGAACGAACGATTCAAAGAAGCAGCAGAGTTTCGCGACCTGATTGAAACCGACGAAGACTCGGCGAAGGTGTTCAACCTTGCCCGTGGTCTCGAAGGTTTGAAACGCGGTTGGTCTGTTCACGCCGCTGGTGTAATCATGTCGTCGGTTCCGCTCATCGAAGTTATGCCGATGATGAAGCGTGAAGACGATGGTGCCATAATCACTCAGTTCGACCAGCCGTCGAGCGAAGCCCTTGGCCTTCTGAAGATGGACTTCTTGGGGCTTCGAAATCTAACCGTGCTCGAAGACACGCTTGCCAACATCAAGCAAAACCGCGGCGAAACTGTGGTCTTAGAAAAATTAGACCTGAATAGCGATGCCAAGACCTATGACCTGCTTTCGCGCGGAGACACTCAGGGGGTGTTTCAGCTTGATGGTGGCCCAATGCGCAGCCTGCTTAGGTTGATGAAGCCTTCGAAGTTCGAGCACATCTCGGCCGCTATTGCGCTTTACCGCCCGGGGCCAATGGGCATGGAGTCGCACACAAAGTATGCACTTCGAAAGAATGACCTGCAGGTCGTTGACTCGATTCACCCCGAGCTCGAGGGCCCGCTATCTGAGATTCTCGATCCGACATACGGCCTAATCGTTTATCAGGAGCAGGTTATGTCTGCCGCCCAGAAGGCCGCAGGGTTCTCGCTCGGTAAGGCAGATAACCTGCGCCGAGCCATGGGTAAGAAGAAAAAAGAAGAACTCGACAAGATGTATGACGAGTTTCAAGCGGGCATGAAAAGCAACGGCTATTCAGATGAAGCCGTAAAAGCTCTCTGGGATACGCTTTTGCCTTTTGCCGACTATGCATTCAACCGCGCACACAGTGCGGCCTATGGCGTCATCTCGTATTGGACCGCCTATCTAAAGGCGAACTACACTGCCGAATTTATGGCGGCTTTGCTAACCAGTGTTGGTGGTTCAAAGGACAAGCTCAGCATCTACCTTTCCGAATGCCGCAAGCTCGGAATTCAGGTGTTGCCACCAGACGTGAACGAATCGGTCGAGGCCTTCGCGGCCGTTGGCGAAGACATCAGGTTTGGCCTCGGAGCTATTCGCAATGTTGGTCACAACGTTGTCGAGGCGGTTGTGGAAACTCGCGCAGGCAAGGGCTCATACAAGAACTTCAATGACTTTCTGAAGAAGGTTCCGCAGGTTGTCTGCAATAAGAAGACCATCGACTCTCTAATCAAAGCTGGCGCGTTTGACTCTTTGAACCACGCTCGCAGAGCGCTCTCAGAGATACATGAACTGGCTGTCGAATCTGAAACTCTCACCAAGCGCAAAGAAGCGCAGGGCCAGATGGATCTGTTCTCTGGCATGTTCGACGAAGTTGAGGGCTTGGCAGTGACCATTCCAGATCGCAGCGAATGGCCGAAACGCGAGAAGCTGGCATACGAGCGCGAGATGCTTGGTCTATATGTGAGTGACCACCCGCTTGCTGGACGTGAAGCGCAGATAGCAAGGTTCAGCGAAATTTCACTTGCCGAGTTGCAAGAGAATGAGCGAATTCAAGATGGCCAGGTTCTTACCATTGCCGGTTTGGTTACCAGCATCGAGCACAAGGTCGCACGCAACAGCGGCAATCCCTATGCAATCGTCAGCATCGAAGACCTGGATAGCGAAGTTACCGTGATGCTGATGGGCAAAACCTACGGCGAATTCGGTCGCTTGCTAAACGCTGACCAGTTCGTCATGGTTCGCGGTCGCGTCAGCCAGCGCGACGACGCAAAGAACATAAACGCGCAGCGCATCGAAGTCATTGAGGCAGTTGCCGATGGATCTTCAGAACCGGTTTTGCTTCACATTCGTGACTCGCAGGCCACTAAGCCAAACCTCGAAGACCTTGACCGAACTTTGCGCGCCTATGCGGGTGAAAGCGAAGTTTTTGTGAACATGCTTAATTCGCAAAAAGTATCGACGAGATTTAAGTTGCAGCCAACCGTTCGTTTTTCTGTAGCCCTAATTTCTGAAATTAAAGCAATCTTCGGTTCGAAGGTATTTATTGGTGGAGACGACCTAGTCGACCTCAACAGCAGTCTTGTAGGCCCGCTGGTGGTAGATCAGGGGATTCCCTTCAGCTCCGACCAGGCCTTCTTCAATTTCGACGATAACGACGGCATTCGCTTCGACTGAGTGAATCTCTCTAATCTTTGCGATTAGCGCTCCCGAGGCAGTTTGAAAAATCGGCAGATTGTGTTGGCCGC
>JBEGTK010000053.1:0-5587 GCA_041179445.1 Actinomycetota bacterium
GCCCAAAAAAGAGTTGCCGCGAGAAATGCATAAAACATGGTCGAGAAGGCATCGCGCTTGCGCTGCGCGTGTTCACCCATGATGAAGTAGGTGCTCAAGAACACGGCCGCCATGAAGCCATAGATCACTCCGACAAGGTTTAGCCCTGCCGCCCATGGTTGGGCAACAATCGAGAGGCCGCCCAGCACGAGCGCGATGGCTAACCAGATGCGCCCGCGAACGCGTTCTTTGAACAAGAAGTAAGAAGCAACCGGAACAATCACAATTGCCGTGTATTCGATAAGCAGGGCCACGCCAACCTGCAGGTTCGCAACCGCGTTGCTATAGGCCCACTGCATCAGGCCGACACCGACAACGCCGAAAAGTGCGAAGAAAGGAACCTCTCGAAGCTGCAGTTTGAAAGCCTTTGGGTTGGTGAGCGTAACGCCGATTGCTGCAAACAAGGCGACCGCGGCTGATCTGAAGAGAACCAACTGCTCGGCCGAGATGCCGCTTTCAATTAAGACCTTCGTGGTGCTCGCATTTAGGCCGAAGAGCAGTGAGCTGGTTAGGGCCAAAAACACTCCGAGAGTGGGGTGCTTGTGATTTTGGCTCATTCGAAAAGCCTAGGCTAGAGAAATGACTAGTTTCGTTTTGGGTGGCGGCTGCTTCTGGTGCCTCGACAGCACATACATGCAGTTCAAGGGCGTTAGCGACGTTGAGGTCGGATACATGGGCGGCACTGTCGATAAACCGAGCTACGAGCAGGTTTGCGAGGGCAACACCGGTCACGCCGAAGTCGCGCGAGTGATTTTTGACGAGAACGTGGTTCCGGCAGAGATCATTCTCGACATGTTCTTCACGCTGCACGACCCAACCCAACTCAACCGTCAGGGCATGGATGTCGGCACCCAGTACCGGTCGGCAATGTATTACCAAGACGAGAGCCAGAAGGCTCTTTTCGAGGCCGCCCGCGATCGCGCAATTGAACTTTGGGGCGAAGGCATCGTCACCGAAATCTCGCCAGCAGAGCAATTCTGGATGGGCGAGGAGTATCACCAAGACTTCTTCGCAAAAAACCCAAACCAGGGATACTGCAACGCGGTTGTCGCGCCAAAAATGGCGAAAGTGCGCGCTAAGTTCACGCAATACATTCGATAAATTCACAGCCGAGTTAGTTCGGCAGTTATCCACAGAATGAAATCTCTTTAACCCAAAGTAATTTTGCTGCGTCAATCTCTTTCTAGCGAATAGTTCTTCGCTTTAGAGAGAGGCAAAAAGTGTCAGAGATCATCACTGTTTCAGGTTTGGTAGCAACCACACCTCGCCACTTGGTTACTCAAGATGGCCTTCCAATTACTTCGTTTCGCATGGCAGCATCACATCGCCGCTTCGATCGCACCGCCAACAAGTGGGTCGACGGCGAGACCAACTGGTTCACTGTCACGGCCTTTCGCCAGCTAGCCATCAACGCTGCCGGCTCTGTCTCAAAGGGTGAGCGAGTTCTAGTCACCGGCAAGCTGCGAGTTCGCGACTGGGACAACGGCGAACGCGCGGGAACCTCTGTTGAGGTTGAAGCCGAAGCGCTTGGTCACGATCTGACCTGGGGCACCGCGGTGTTCACTCGCACCGTGCTGGTTCGCGAACCAGACCCGAGCGAAGAGCTCGATGCAAGCGAAGACGAGCGCGAGCTCGTCACCGCCAAGTAACAACAAAGACTGCTGAGTCGGCAGGCGACCCCCTCTGTTCTGCCGACTCAGCGCCAAACCTCTTTTCGAGAGAGGCTGGCGCTCTCTCGCCAAGCATGCAATACAGAGCTCAAGTTGAAGCCAATAATGGTCGGGTAAACTCAGTCCGACAGCATGCGGGTGCGAGAGAGCGCCATTTATCGAAAAGAGAGCATTACATTGGCTGAATTCATCTATCAGATGATCAAGGCGCGCAAAGCGCATGGCGACAAGGTCATTCTTGATGACGTAACTCTTGCCTTCTATCCGGGCGCAAAGATCGGTGTGGTCGGCCCAAACGGTGCCGGAAAGTCAACCGTGATGAAGATCATGGCTGGCCTAGACACCCCGAGCAACGGTGAAGCCCGCCTGGCAACCGACGCAACCGTCGGCATTCTTCTTCAGGAGCCACCGCTCGATGAGTCTCTAACCGTGCTTGGCAACGTTGAGCTCGCGGTCAAAGAGACCAAGGCAAAACTAGATCGCTTCAACGAAATTTCTGCACTCATGGCAGAGCCAGATGCCGACTTCGATGCATTGCTCGCAGAGATGGGTGTGCTTCAAGAGCAAATCGATCACCTCGACGCTTGGGATCTCGATAGCCAACTCGAGCAGGCAATGGATGCACTTCGCTGCCCACCGGGCGACACCGCGGTAACCAACCTCTCAGGTGGTGAACGTCGTCGCGTTGCGCTTTGCAAGTTGCTGCTTGAAAAGCCAGATTTGCTTTTGCTCGATGAGCCAACAAACCACCTCGACGCAGAGTCAGTTCTTTGGCTCGAGCAGCACCTCGCGAAATATCCGGGTGCCGTATTGGCCGTTACACACGACCGTTACTTTCTCGACAACGTTGCAGAGTGGATTCTCGAACTCGACCGCGGTCGCGCATATCCATATGAGGGCAACTACTCGACCTATCTCGAAAAGAAGCGCGAGCGTCTCGAAGTTCAGGGCAAGAAAGACGCAAAGCTTGCAAAGCGCCTGACCGAAGAACTCGAGTGGGTTCGTTCGAACTCGAAGGCTCGTCAGACCAAGTCAAAGGCTCGTCTCGCTAAGTACGAAGAGATGGCTGCTGAGGCAGATCGCACTAGAAAACTCGACTTCGAAGAGATTCAAATTCCGGTTGGTCCGCGCCTCGGAAACATCGTGCTCGAAGCGACAAACATCAAAAAGGGTTTTGGCGACCGCACATTGGTTGAGGGTCTTAGCTTCTCGTTGCCTCGCAACGGAATCGTTGGAGTCATCGGTGCAAACGGTGTCGGAAAATCAACGTTGTTCAAGAGCATCGTTGGGCTCGAAAAAATCGACAGCGGTGAGCTCAAGATCGGTGAAACCGTAAAGATTTCATACGTCGACCAGTCACGCGCCGGAATTGACCCGAACAAGTCACTCTTCGAAGTCGTTTCAGACGGCCTCGACTTCATGATGGTTGGCAACCAAGAAATTCCATCGCGAGCCTATGTTGCTGCCTTTGGCTTCAAGGGTGCAGATCAGCAGAAGCCAGCTGGTGTTCTATCGGGTGGTGAGCGAAACCGCTTGAACCTCGCGCTTACCTTGAAGCAAGGCGGAAACCTCTTGCTTCTCGATGAGCCAACCAACGACCTCGACGTTGAAACGCTCTCGAGCCTTGAGAATGCACTTCTCGAGTTTCCGGGTTGCGCGGTGGTCATCACACACGACCGTTGGTTCCTAGACCGCGTCGCGACGCACATTCTCGCTTACGAAGGCACCGACGATAACCCAGCTAACTGGTACTGGTTCGAGGGCAACTTCGAGGCATACGAAGAGAACAAGATCGAACGACTAGGCGCAGATGCTGCAAAGCCGCACCGTTCGACTTATCGTCGACTAACCCGCGACTAGTCGCGAGCCTTGGGTTGCGGCTGAATAACTAGTCGGCAAATTCAGGCACGCGAACCATGCCCTCTTGGGCAACGGTGGCAAGCAGAACGCCGGCGCGATTAAAGATGCGACCTAGCGAAAGGCCTCTGCCGCCCTGCGCACTCGGCGACTCTTGCACATAGAGCATCCACTCGTCGACACGACCATCTCGGTGAAACCACATTGCGTGGTCGAGGCTTGCAGACTTGAGTCCGCGGTGCGACCAAGCGATTCCGTGTCGGCGATAGATGCTCTCGAGAATCGAATAGTCACTGGCATAGGCCATGGCCGCGCGATGAATCTGCGGGTCGTCGGGCAAAGTGCCAAGTGCCTTTAGCCACACGGCCTGGTGTGCAACGTGTTCGCCATCGACTTTGAAGTAAATCGGCGAGGTGACGTGTCGCATATCAAACGGTCTAGCTTTTGCCCAATACTGAACAACCGGATGCTCGCTGTCGCCAAGCAGCTCGGCTGCCGTCGGCAAGGTTTCAGGGTCTGGAATATCTGCCGGAAACGCATCTTGATGATCTAGACCGGGGTCGGTGTCTTGAAACGAAGCAATCATCGAGAAAATCGCTTGACCGTTTTGAAACGCTTGAACGCGACGGGTGCTGAAGCTTCTGCCATCGCGCAATCGATCGACAGAAAAAGTAATTGGCAAGTCGATGTCTCCAGGTCGCAAGAAGTATCCGTGCAATGAATGCACATTGCGAATGCCTTCGGTGTCGACCGTGTTTGTTGCAGCGACGAGGCTCTGCGCGAGAACTTGACCACCATAGACCCGACCGTGGGGCATCCACTGAGAAGGCCCCTCGAACAGGTCTTCAGAAATGTTCTCGCTTTCAAGTTTCGAAAGCTTGAGGGTTCGAAGAAGGTCGTCTAGCGGGTTTTCTGGAATTGGAACAGACATCGATTCTCCGAACTGCGAAAAATTATTCTTCGCAAAAGGTAGTTTAGATAGCGATGAATAAAGACTTTGTACTTCTCGATGAACAATCGACTAAAGATATGCAGTCATATCTGGTCAGAGCCAAACGACTAGACCCAGACGGCCTTGTCAGACTTCGCGCATTCGGCAATGTTCTTGCCGCATACGTAGCACCGATCTTCTCGGGCAGCATTCTCGATGGTGGCCCAACGGTGATTGGGCTTCGAACTAGCGAACTAGCGGCAGACGCAGAGGTAGACACCCTCGTTCCAATCGCAGCAGTGCTTGACCGATTAGCCAAGGTTCTCGAGAGCGGAGCAACTGATTTTCGCATCGAAGTGCCCGAATCAAGCCAGCGCGCATCTTGGGCCGGAATCTCACCGCCTCGCTCTGGCTGGGTGGCCGATGGCGTAATCAACGAGACTGAGCTCACCGAAATCGCCAGGGCCGGTATACAAGAGGTAGCAGACACCTTGCCCGCCTCGGTTGGTGGGCCAATCGCGGCGCGCATCCGTGGCGAGATCTGGGGCAGGGGAATTCAGCGAGACGTTCGTATTCCAACCGGTGCTGCATTTGTCGCGGCCGGACTTGGTTTCATGGTCGAAAACGAAGACGTCGGCGTCTATTTTGCAGACAAGTGGGTTCGACTCAGCAGCGATTTTGGGCACGTGATTGCCCGCGAGGCTTCTGCGGTTATTTAGTCTTCGAATGTGTTCAGCATCGCCGTAGCTGCTCGGTCGAGATAACCCCAGAGTTCAGCCTCGAGCAATTGCGGCAACTCAATCGACTCAACCGCAGCGCGCATGTGCAGCAACCAGCGTTCGCGAGCTAGCGGATTGATTTTGAAAGGCATGTGGCGCATCTTCAGTCGAGGGTGACCGCGTTGCTCTTGATAAGTGGTTGGCCCACCCCAGTACTGCTCTAGAAAAAGTTGAAGGCGTTCGGCTGCCGGGCCGAGATCTTCTTCTGGATACATCGGGCGAAGCACGTCGTCTTCGGCAACGCCTTCATAAAACTTTGCGACTAATTTGCGAAAAGTTTCTTTGCCACCAACGCGCTCATAAAAGTTGCC
>JBEGTK010000054.1:0-5467 GCA_041179445.1 Actinomycetota bacterium
TCGACCACCGAGCCTCGAAAGACCTGAAGCATGGTTGTGGTCAAGAAGAGCCAAAACCATAGGTTTTTGAATCCCAGCTTCAGAGCTGTCTTGGTCATCTTGCAACTTTCATTTTGCAAGTTTCGCACAGCACAATCTGTTGGTCGGTCTTTTAGGCTCTTCTCATGAACGCTTTTTCAATTAACTGGCTGGCCGTCGCGCTCGGCACAATCGCCATCTTCATGATTCAGGCAATTTGGTTTGGGCCAAAAACCTTCTACCCGTTGTGGTGGAAGGCCATGGGCAAAGAAGCAACTAAGCCTGAAGACCAAGACACCAGCGGCAAAACTATGTTGCGCCTATTCGGCGGTGCCTTTGCGGCCGCACTAGCTCAGACCGCAGTTCTTTACCTTGTGATTTTCGGATCGGGCCTAAGCGTTCTTGGTGGAGCGCTAGGCGGTTTTGGTCTAGGCGTTCTTGCCGCTGCTGCGTCGTTGCCTCACCGACTATTCGGTCAGCAAGGTTTCAAAGTGTGGATCATCGAAGTTGGTGCCGACGTGGTTGCGCTGACCGCCGCCGGCGCGATCATTGCAGCTCTCGTCTAACTAGAGTCGTCAATTATGCCTAAAGCCGAAATAGACAAGTTTTTCGCAGGAGTAGAAGAACCAAAGCGTTCAACTCTCGAAGAGATGCGCCGTCGCATTCTCGAGGTCGTGCCTGATGCCGAACAGACCATCAAATATGGAATGCCGGCATTTCTCAAGGATGGCTGGTGCTTCGTGTGCATCGCGCCGTTCAAGAACCACATCAACTGGTCGCCATACAGCAGCAAGGTGCTTCCGGTGCTAGCCGACGAGCTAAAGGACTACGTGGTTTCTAAGGGCAGCATGCAGTTCGCGATCGACAAGCCGCTGCCAAAGACTTTGGTTAAGAAGTTGATTAAGGTGCGCCTGGCTCAGATTGAGATTGAGAAGGCCGAAAAGGCAGCCAAGGCCGCGGCGAAAAAGAAAAAGTAGTTTGTTCTAACAAAGTATTTTTAGGTCTATCTTTAGACCATGAGTAACGACACCACTTTGCACCCAGACCGCAACCTCGCAATGGAACTCGTGAGGGCCACTGAAGCCGCTGCAATTCGAGCTGTGCCGTTCATCGGCAAGGGCGACAAGAACTCGGCGGATGGTGCAGCAGTGGATGCGATGCGCGCATTTCTCGGCACGGTGAACTTCGAAGGTTTGATTGTCATCGGCGAGGGCGAAAAGGATAACGCGCCAATGCTGTTCAATGGCGAACTAGTCGGAAACGGCAATGGCCCAAAGTGCGACATCGCGGTAGATCCGATTGACGGAACCTCGCTAACAGCTTCTGGTCGGCAGAACGCTGTCTCGGTAATCGCGGCAAGCGATCGAGGTTCGATGCTCGACGCCTCTGCAGTTTTTTACATGGATAAATTAGTCGTTGGCCCAGAGGGGCGCGAAGTTGTCGACATTCGCAAACCAATCGCAGAAAACATCCGTGCTCTAGCCAAAGCTAAAGGAAAGGGCGTTGACGAGATTGTGGTTGCCGTGCTTGATCGACCGAGACACGAAGGCTTGATTGCCGAGATTAGGGCAGCTGGTGCCGGAACCCGTTTGTTGCTTGATGGCGATGTCGCCGGAGGCATCCAGGCCGCTAGATATGGCTCGCGAATCGACATGTGCGTCGGAATCGGCGGAAGCCCAGAGGGAATCGTGACGACCTGCGCCGTCAAGGGTCTCGGTGGCCTAGTTCAGGGAATTCTGAAGCCTCGCGATGAGCAAGAGCGTGAGCGCGGGCTGGCCGCTGGACTCAAGTTTGACTATGTCTATGAGATGAATGAGATGGTGTCGAGCGACAACACCTTCTTTGTGGCCACGGGTGTGACCGACGGCGGTTTGCTAGAGGGCGTTCGCCGCAAGGGGCCCGTGATTTTCACCCACTCGTTGGTGATTCGCGGCAAAACCGGCACAATCAGGCACGTAAATGCCGAATATCAGGCGGATCGCTGGCTCTAGGCGGTTTGCGAGCAGGGCCCGAAGATTGTTAGTATGTTAGGACAAAGTCTAATTTCGGGAGTGCAACGCTAATGTCTCAGCCATTTGATGTCATCACAATGGGTCGCGTCGGCGTTGACGTCTATCCGTTGCAGACCGGTGTTGGCCTTGAAGATGTGACCTCATTCGGCAAGTTTCTTGGCGGCAGTGCAACCAACGTCGCAGTTGCAGCTGCGAAGTATGGGTTGAACAGCGCTGTAATCACTCGAACCGGCAATGATCCCTTCGGCAAGTTCATTCACAACGAGTTAGTGCGTCTTGGCGTTTCAGACATGTTTGTTTCAGGCGTTGCCGGGCTAAACACTCCAGTCGTTTTTTGTGAGATTTTTCCGCCGGATAACTTTCCGATCTATTTCTATCGCGACCCGATTGCACCTGACCTAATCATCAATGCAGATGAGTTAGACCTGGATGCAATTCGCGACGCCAAGCTTTTCTGGGCAACGGTTACGGGTCTGAGCAAAGAACCAAGTCGCGCGGCTCATCACGTTGCGCTCGATGCACGAGCAAAGAAGCAGCACACCGTGCTCGATCTCGACTATCGACCAATGTTCTGGAACTCAGCCGAAGAGGCAAGCCAAGAAGTTGCAAAGGCTCTCGCAAAAGTAACAATCGCAATCGGCAATAAAGAAGAGTGTGAAGTTGCCGTTGGTGAGACTGAGCCGATGCGAGCTGCCGATGCGTTGCTTGAACGTGGCGTTGAGATCGCTGTGGTGAAGCAAGGGCCAAAAGGTGTTCTAGCTAAGACCGCCGAAGAGACCATCGAAGTGCCGCCATATTTTGTCGACGTAGTCAACGGTCTAGGTGCCGGCGACAGCTTTGGTGGAGCGTTCTGCTTTGGCTTGCTGCAGGGCTGGCCGATGAAGAGAATCTTGCAATTCGCAAATGTAGCGGGGGCTATCGTGGCAAGTCGCCTCGAGTGCTCAACCGCGATGCCTTCGCAAGCAGAAGTTGAAGAAGTGCTGAAGGGAATGAACTAATGACATTAGATTTCTCGGTGCAACAACATATTCGCGAGACCAGAGCTCGCTACCCAGAGCGTCTGGCTGAGGTCTATGCTCAGCGCAAACGCCGCGACGTTGTTAGCGGCGATGGCCGTCTTTTTATTATTGCGGCCGACCACCCGGCTCGCGGAGCACTCGGGGTGCGCAACGACGCCATGGCAATGGCCAACCGCTACACGCTGCTTCACCGCCTTCAGATTGCGCTTAGCCGCCCAGGCGTCGACGGTGTGCTTGGCACTCCAGACATCATCGACGATCTAGCTCTTATGGGCTGCCTCGACAACAAGTTGGTTGTCGGTTCAATGAACCGCGGTGGCCTTCGTGGCGCAAGCTTCGAAATGGACGACCGCGTAACCGCTTATGACATTCCGTCGATTGTTCGAGACGGCCTTGACTTCGCGAAGATGTTGAACCGCATCAATTTTGAAGATGCAGGCACGGCAAACATGTTGAATGAGAGTTATCGTGCGGTTAGCGATGCAGCGGCCGCACGTGTGCCAATCATGCTCGAGCCATTCATTTCAAAGTGGTCAGACGGCAACATCAAGAATGACCTTTCACCAGAGGCCGTAATCAATTCGATTTCGATTGCACAGGGTCTTGGCAATTCATCTGCTTACAGCTGGCTCAAGTTGCCGGTGGTTGACCGCATGGATGAAGTCATGGCCGCCACTTCTTTGCCGACGCTCTTGCTTGGCGGAGACCCTGTTGAAGACCAAGACAATATTTATGAGTCATGGGACTACGCCCTGGCTCTCGATGGAGTTCGTGGTCTTGTCGTTGGTCGCACACTGCTTTACCCGCAAGACGGAAACGTCGAAGCTGCCATCGACACCGCCGTTCGTTTAGTTCACAGAAGTTAGAAGAGAGAAGACTATGTCGCTGCCTGTTGTTGGCCACTGGATTGATGGCAAAGAGTATGTAAGCAAGTCGGGTCGCACCGCTGAGGTTTTTGATCCAGCGCTTGGCGAGGTCACCAAGCACGTTGCCTTGGCAAACCAAGACGAAATCAAGCTCGCGATTGAGTCAGCGGCAAAGGCGTTTCCGGCGTGGCGCGACATGTCACAGGCTCGCAAGCAGGGCATTCTGTTCAAGTTTCGCGAACTGCTAAACGAGCGCAAGCCAGAACTTGCCGAGATCATCACTAGTGAGCACGGCAAGGTTTTGTCTGACGCTCTCGGTGAGATCTCACGCGGTCAAGAAGTCGTCGAGTTTGCCTGCGGAATGCCGCACCTGCTCAAGGGTTTCTATACCGAGAACGCTTCTACCGGCGTCGACGTCTACTCGACCCGCCAGGCCCTCGGCGTTGTCGGCGTGATTAGTCCATTCAACTTTCCGGCGATGGTGCCAATGTGGTTCTTTCCGATTGCAATCGCAACCGGCAACACTGTGGTGCTCAAGCCATCTGAGAAAGACCCAAGCGCAGCAATCTGGTTGGCCAAGCTCTGGAAAGAAGCCGGACTGCCAGATGGCGTGTTCACCGTTCTCAATGGTGACAAAGAATCAGTTGATGGCCTGCTAACTCACCCAGAGGTCGCAGCAATCTCGTTCGTTGGTTCGACTCCGATTGCAAAGTATGTTTATGAGACCGGTTCGCAACACGGCAAGCGCGTGCAGGCACTCGGTGGCGCAAAGAACCACATGCTCGTGTTGCCAGACGCAGACCTCGAATTGGTCGCAGACTCAGCAATCAACGCGGGCTTCGGTTCTGCCGGTGAGCGCTGCATGGCAATTTCGGTTGTCGTAGCCGTTGAGCCAGTCGCTGACGATCTGATTCCAAAGATTGTTGAGCGCATGGGCAAGCTTCGCACCGGTGACGGACGTCGCGGTTGCGACATGGGGCCACTTGTAACCAAGGTTCACCGCGACAAGGTTGCTTCATACATCGACATCGCAGCGGCCGACGGAGCAACGGTTGTTGTTGACGGCCGCAACCAGAAGTTCGACGGAGCAGATAACGGATTCTGGCTTGGCCCAACTTTGATTGACAAAGTGCCAACCACTTCGAAGGTCTACACAGAAGAAATCTTTGGCCCTGTGCTTTCTATCGTTCGCGTGAAGACCTATGACGAGGGCGTTCAGCTAATCAACTCGGGTGCCTTCGGAAACGGCACTGCTATCTTCACAAACGATGGTGGAGCAGCTCGACGTTTTCAGAATGAAGTCGAGGTCGGCATGATCGGCATTAACGTGCCGATTCCGGTGCCGGTTGCCTATTACTCATTCGGCGGTTGGAAGAACTCGCTATTCGGTGACACCAAGGCTCACGGCGTTGAGGGAGTTCACTTCTTCACTCGTGGCAAGGCAATCACATCGCGTTGGCTTGATCCAAGCCATGGTGGCATCAATCTAGGCTTCCCGCAAAACTAATTGGGAACAGTGGCGATTCCGGATAACCAGAGCCGCCACTGGACT
>JBEGTK010000055.1:0-5454 GCA_041179445.1 Actinomycetota bacterium
CCCTCTGGATAGATACCCAGAACGAGCCCCTGGCTCAAGACGCTTAGGCCGGTGTTCAGCGAAGCCTCTGAAGCCTTGCCGCCACTGCGGTCGATTGGCAACTGGCCGGTGGCCTTAAAGAACCAACGGGTCAGTGCGCCCTTAACGCCCTTGCCCGTGAAGTATTCGCTCTTTGCAAGAAACACCACTGGGCGACGGCTCTGCAGCGGCAAGAAAATCGAATCTGAGAACGAGAGGTGATTGCTCGCCAAAATGGCAGCACCTGATGCGGGGATGTTCTCCATGCCACGCACCCACGGGCGAAAGATGAGCCTCAACAGCGGGCCGAGAATGAGGTTCTTCAAGATGAAATAGGCCATCTGAGCATCCTCTCGGTAAAGCGCGTAGAAGGTCTATTTTACCGCTGAGCCACTGCCAGACGCACGAGATCTGCCGCTCCGACAACACCGGCGTCATTTACGAACTCGGCTACCTTCAGCTGCAGCTCTGGCCTGAAGCCACGAGCGGGCATATTGGCCAGGTAGGCCTTGCGAATTGGATCGAGCAGCAGCTCACCAGCCGCGCTAACGCCTCCGCCAATTACCACGACTTCAGGGTCGAGAACCGCCGAGAGGCTGGCTATGGTTTGGCCCAGCCAAGAGCCGAGTTCTTCTAGCAGGCCCAGAGCACCAGAATCGCCCTCGAGAATGGCCTGATAAACCTGCTCACCTTTGAGCTCACCCGCTTCGTCTCGAAGTTGACGAAGCCTAGAGCCAGCTTCACTGGGCGAATCAGCAAGTTCACGCGCAGATCTAAGCAAAGCCGTGCCCGAGCCATACTGTTCGATGCATCCGTGCGCTCCGCAGCCACAAAGCCTGCCATTTGGAACCACACGGATGTGCCCGAGCTCGCCGCCAATGCCAAAGCCGCCGCGCAACATCTTTGAATCTGCAATTACGGCCCCGCCGACACCTGTGCCAATCGTCAACATGGTCATGTTTCTGGTGCCTCGGCCAGCGCCATATCGAAATTCGGCCCAGCCGGCCGCGTTTGCGTCGTTTTCAATAATTACTGGATACGAAAGCAGAGCTTCGAGTTTTGCCTTGAAAGGGTAATTTCTCCAGCTCAAATTCGGTGCATAGAGAATGTTTGCTTGCTCAGCGTCAATAAAGCCTGCCGCAGCTACGCCCACACCGATAACCGACTCACCAGCTGAAAGCTCTTCAACTAGGGCAACCACGGCCTCAACTATTGAGTCACCGCCGCCATCTGGTGTTGCCACTCGGGCATCGCGAAGAATCTGGCCCGATTCATCAACCAAGGCGCCGGCAATCTTGGTGCCACCGATGTCGATTCCGACTGCGTGCATCGAGCCATCCCTTTCGTCAATTTAGCCATTTTAGCCCCGTAAGCGCTGTCAATAAGCCTAAAAATAGCCGTTAGAGTTGTGCCTAACCATTTAGTCAAGGAGGACCAATGCGAACCTTTGAACTTCCCCCTCTAGTTGTCTCGCCTGAAAACTCGAACATCACCGACCTTTTGGTTGATCGAGCAAAAAAGACCCCCTTGCTTACTCTTTTCGCGCAAGAATCTGACTCTGGTTATTCATCAATCAGCTGCGCTGAGTTTCTCGCAGAAGTTCAGCAGGTTGCCAAAGGTTTAATTGCGAGCGGCATTCAACAGAGTCAGGCCGTAGCAATCATGAGTCGCACTCGCTACGAGTGGACAGTAATGGACTTTGCGATTTGGTTTGCGGGAGCGGTATCGGTTCCGGTTTATGAAACATCATCAGCCACCCAAATGGAATGGATTCTTTCAAACAGCGACTCTGTTGCACTTATTGCAGAAAACGAAGAGCACACTGAACGCTTTGAGCAAATCAAGGCTGCTGTTCCGCTAGTTCGACTCGTAATGCGTTTTGATCAAGACTGCCTCACTGAACTCAAGAAGCGCGGAAAAGACATTTCAGACGAAGCTCTTGAGCAGCGCAGAAGCATCGCGAAGATTCACGACCTCGCGACGATTATTTACACATCAGGTACCACCGGAAAACCAAAGGGTTGTGAACTTACCCACCGTGGTTTCATGGAACTTTGCAAGAATGCGATTCTCGACCTCGACGATGTAATCATCGAAGGTCGCAGCACTGTTCTATTTTTGCCACTTGCCCACGTATTCGCTCGCTTCGTTGAAGTGCTTTGTGTTGCCGGCGGCATCCGTGTCACTCACCAGCCAGACGCCCGAAACGTCGCTAAATCTCTCGAATCTTTCAAGCCGGAATTCTTGCTTGCCGTTCCTAGAGTTTTCGAAAAGGTTTATAACTCTGCCGAGCAAAAAGCCGAAGCCGGTGGCAAGGGCGACATTTTCAGAAAGGCCGCAACCGTGGCTGTTGCCTGGTCAGAGTCGCTTGACAGTGGCGGCCCAAGTTTCAAACTAAAGTTGCAACATTTTGTTTTCGACAAATTGGTTTACAAAAAGATTCGTGCGGCCATGGGCGGTCACCTAAAGTACGCAATTTCAGGCGGAGCTCCGCTTGGCACCAGACTGGGTCACTTCTTTAGAGCGCTCGGCGTCGTAGTTCTTGAAGGCTACGGACTTACCGAGACAACCGCGCCGGCTACTATTTCGCGCACCAACTCAATCAAGATCGGCAAGGTGGGCACTCCGTTGCCTGGCACCGGTGTTCGCATTGCTGACGACGGCGAAATTTGGTTGCGCGGTCACAACATCATGCGTGGTTACTGGAGAAACGAAGCAGCCAGTGCCGAAGTTCTCAAGGATGGCTGGTTCGCAACCGGCGACATCGGCGAACTCGATGAAGACGGCATGCTTGCAATCACCGGCCGCAAAAAGGAACTTCTTGTCACCGCTGGCGGAAAGAACGTTGCGCCGGCGGTTCTCGAAGACCCGCTTCGCGCTAATCCGCTAATCGGTCAGGTTGTTGTAATCGGAGACGCGAAGCCGTTCATCGGCGCAATCGTTTCGCTTGACTCGGAGATGCTGCCTATCTGGCTTGCAAACCACGGCGGCGATAACACCATGACGGTTGCACAAGCATCTAAGTCACCAATCGTCGTCGCCGCAATTCAGAACGCGATCGATGAGGCAAACAAGTTGGTTTCTCGTGCAGAGTCAATCAGAAAATTTGTCATCATTGACAGCGAACTTACCGAGGCTTCTGGTCACCTAACGCCGAGCTTAAAGCTAAAGCGCAGCGTGGTCATGAAAGACTTTGCATCAGCTGTAGACGAAATCTACGGATCAAACGACTAACGGTTCATAAACCAATCTGAATCGCGCAATGCTCGCATTGCCAACTTTCGTTCGTCTGGCTCTAAGCGATCGAGATAAAGAATTCCATCAAGATGGTCGCACTCGTGTTGCAGAGCCTGAGCAAGCAAACCCGAACCACTCACCTCAACGACGTTGCCATCGATATCGAAACCTCTGGCAGTTGCCCTTTCGTAGCGCGGTGTCTTGTGCCACAATCCGGGCACAGAAAGGCAACCCTCGTCAACCAGGCGCTTCTCTCCCCCAAGCTCAATGATCTCGGGGTTTAGCAAATAGCCAACGATACCGTTGACGTGATAGCTGAACGCCCTAAGCGCTACCCCAATTTGTGGAGCAGCAACTCCGGCGCGACCTGGCAGTTTTGTGGTGTCAATAAGGTCTGCCACAAGTGCGGCGGCGTGATCTTTGAAATCGACAATCGGCTCGCATGCCGATTTCAGAACGGGGTCGCCAAACAACCTAATGTCACGAACAGTCATTGCTAAATTCGTGGGTTATTTAGACCATCAACAACAAGTGCGGCGAGTTCGCGCGCGGCCTGCTGGGTGCCCTTCTTGAGTTCTGTGAACTTGATTACCGAACCGGCGGCAAGAGCGTCGTCATAAGGAATCTTGACCACTGCACGAACTCGAGTCTTGAAGTGCTGCTCGATCTCATCGAGTTTGACCAACTGAGTTGCCTGGGTTGCTGTGTTCAATGCAACCACAGCGTTGCGCACCAAGTCACCATAACCGTTAGCTTCGAGCCAGGTTAGGGTTTCAGACGCGAGCCTCGCCTCGTCGACAGATCCACCAGAGACAATGACCAAACCGTTTGCTCGTTGCAATGTTGGTCGCATGACAGAGTGAACAATTCCTGTTCCGCAGTCGGTTAGAACGATTGAGTAGTAGCGGGCAGCCATGTCGGCAACCACGTTGTAATCGCCCTCGTTGAAAGCTTCAGATAGCATCGGGTCGCTGTCAGAAGCAAGTACATCTAGGCGAGTAACGTCTCGAGACACCATGGTTGAGAAATCGGTGAATCCGTCGATTGCTGCGGCGCGGTTGACCACGTCACGAACGGTGAATCTGGTCGACTTACTAATGCGCTCGGCCAGAGTGCCACGGTCAGGGTTTGCGTCGATGGCAATCACGCGGTCTTCGCGCGATAGAGCCAAGGCCATGCCGAGCAGGGTTGAGACGGTGGTCTTGCCGACACCACCTTTTCGGGTGAGCACCGGAACAAACTTTGCGCCGCCATCAAGGGCAGCACCGATTCTCAGATCTAGAGCCTTGCGCTCGCGGACCTTGAGCGAATCGCCAAGATTCACGGTTTTCAGGGTCAGGTAGTAGAAAAACTTTCTGAAGCCAGATTCAGGCGCTGGGCGATTTCTCGAACTGGTGTCGATGAGGCGGTCTGCGGTGAGCATTGCGGCTGGCTCAGGCTGATCAAAAGCTTCACCGCGCAATGAGTCACGACGCGAGTAGTTTGAACGTCTCGAGATTGGCCCGGTGTCACTGGTCGGCTCTGTGGTTGGAACCACGATGCGGGTTGCCCGCTCGTCTTCGGTAACAATCTCAATCGACTGCGTGCTTGGTGTGATGTCTATGATTCCAGAGTCGACAGCTAATTCCGCGAGCGCGTGAGTTTGAACTGGCTGCTCTTCGTTTGACTGTGCACCCGCTGGGCGAGGTGCCAGAAAATCGTCGTCTTCTGGTTTCTTATCCCAAATTGCCAAACCAAATGCTCCTATGCCAGAAATGTTCGCTATCGCGACATCCGGTCTAGTTTAGCCGAGGGTCTAAGCCTGGTCGGGCTCTACAACGACAATCAAATCGCCTGCATCAACGGCCTGCGTCTTAGAGATAGCCAAACGGCGAACATGCCCCGAAACGCTAGCGGTAATAGTGGCTTCCATCTTCATTGCCTCGATGGTAGCCACCGGCTGGCCGACCTCTACGTGTGCTCCCTCGACGGTCTGCAGGGTCACGACGCCGGCAAACGGAGCGGCAACGTGTCCGAGATTCGAGACATCGGCTTTTTCTGCCTGCACAATGTCGACTGCAATCTTTCGATCACGAATGTTGATTGGTCGCAGCTGGCCATTTAGCGTCGCCATGACTGTTCTGTAGCCCTTGGCATCTGGCGAGCCAATAGCCTCAAGACCTACATAGAGCTGAACACCCTTGGCTATTTCAACAACGT